>JAILFI010000214.1 GCA_024697655.1 Clostridiales bacterium | reverse complement strand
GCGTTCTCTCCAAATTTATAAAAGAAAGTCGAAACGATCTCGCCGTCTTCCGTGATACACACGTAGCTGTTGCCGTCTGCGATGTCCTGGCGGATCAGCGATTCCGGCGGCCAGTTATTATTAGCCCACTGGCGCGGATTGCCGTTCGCCGCCATGAACGCACGGGCTCTCGCGTAGATCGCCATCACAGTTTTCAGGTCTTCCAGTGTCGTTTTCCGGATTTCCATCTTCCTCTCCTTGCCCGGTTCCGGCTGAAGCGATTCCGATACGCTGCTCACTCTACAACAGGTTCCGGATCTTTGCAGACATCGATCCATTCCAGATACCCGGACACGTTCTCCAGTTCTTCGATGGTCAGACCGATCGCGCTGTTTTCGCTGCCGACCGCCGGCCAGACCATTTCATGCTTTTTCAGCGACACATCCAGATAGACACGCACGCCCTCATTGATACCGAACGGGCAAACGCCGCCGATGTCATGGCCGATGAGCGGTTCCACCTGATCCCCCGGGATCATGCGGGCCTTCTCATGGAAAAAGGCTTTGAATTTCGGATTCGCGATCTTCGCTTCACCGGACACCAAAATGAGGATCGGCGTACCGTCCTTCAGAATAAAAGACAGCGTTTTGCAGATTTTATCCGGCTCTGTCCCTACTGCGACAGCCGCAAGCTCCACTGTCGCGCTGGAAACCGGGAACTCCATCACCCGGTCTTCCATGCCGAGTTTACGGAAGTACTCTCTTCCCCGCTGGATCGACATGTCCTTTCTCCTTTCTGTAAAAAAAGCACCGATCAATGATCGGTGCTATTATACCATAGTTCATTCTATGCGTCATTAAACGCACGGTTCAGATGTTAATGAAATACACGCCGTACGCCTGCAATATTCCCCCAGCCATAGATCGAAGAGACCCTGATCGTGCCTGGCCATGCATGGATGATCTTATCGTTGCCCAGATAGATCGCTACATGGATGATCACGCCGTTCTTGGAGTAGAAGATCAGATCCCCGCGCTGCCGGTTCTTAAAAGGTACGGTCTGCAGGTTTTTCATCGCATAGATGTACCGGGACTCATATTCATACTTGGGGAAAGTATGGCGGTACGGATTGGACGGCCACAGATCGACACCTGCCGCATAGCAGGACTGCATCACGATCCCGGAGCAATCCACACCGCGGCCGGGCTGGCGTGACTGACAGACGACATAAGGATCTCCAAGATAATCATACGCCCGGTCGATCATCGTTTCGACATGGTCTTTCCGGGTGCTGGCGTTGTTTGTCTTCACCGGGGAAGTGTAATAAGAAAGCCCGTGTTTGCTGATGGTATTGGTGATCTGGACCATCCAGGACGGGTTCTGGTAATACCGATGCCCGCTGATGCGGATCGTCGGAGAAGTATACCCCGCAGCACCGTTCCCGGCAGGCACACGGATCCGCCACTCTGTAGTCTCGTAAGGCCACCAGTGATCAGGCAGCTTGATCGTGACGCTGCTCCCGGTGCCTGGCAGTACGACCGATGACTTTTTGACCCACTTGCCGCCGCTGTACATCTCGATGATGGCTGTGCGCCCGGCCGGATCAGGGATGCTGGCCTTATACGAAACGTGAGAACGTGCCTTCGCGTTGATCAAAACGCCCTCTATTCCCTGTCTGTCATAGTAAACCGCTTCTCCGGAACCAAAACGCACGACCTTGTTGACCGCAAGTTCTCCCTTGCCGTTCGCATAGTAATACTTCCCGTTGTAGCTGAATCGCCACTTCCGGATCTTTCCATTGTCCTGCGCACAATACCACTTGCTGCCGACATTAAATTTCCCTGTTTTTGCCGCGCCGTCGCTGCCGAAGAAATACTTGTCGCCGGTCTTGCTCATCGTCATGAAACGGTTGGTTGTAAGAACACCTTCTCCGTTCGCGTAATAGGTCTTTCCCTCGCTGGTAAACAACCACTTCCGGATCACACCATTATCGCCGGCCCAGTACCGCTTGCTGCCGGACTCGAACTTTCCCGCCTTCGCCGCGCCGTCGCTGCCAAAGAAATACTTGTCGCCGGTCTTGCTCATCGTTACGAATCTGTTCGTTGTCAGGACCCCATCGCCGTTTGCGTAGTATGTTCTGCCATCGTATGAAAACAGCCACTTCCGGATCACGCCGCTGTCGTCCGCACAGTACCGCTTTCCACCCTGGGAAAACATGCCTGTCTTCGCCGACCCATCCTCGGAGTAGTAGTATTTTTCCCCGGTCTTTTTGATTGTTATAAATTTGTTACATGCGATGACCCCTTCCGCGTTGGCGTAATACGATTTGCCGTCGTATTCGAACCGCCAGCGGCGGACAAATCCATTCTGGTCAAAGCAGTATTTGCTGCCTTCGATCTCCTCGATCCTGTCCGCATAGAATTCGCCGTCCTGATAGTACCGTTTTCCGCCTTCTTCGTCCGCCCATCCGTCCGGATGCACCTCCTCCACGGATGGTTCCTCCGGATCCGGTTCCTCTGTCTGCCCGGGTTCCTCTGTCTGCCCCGGCTGCTCTGTTGCATTCTCTTCCGCAGCGTCCTGAGAAGACGGAACGGCTTCTTCCTGCGCCGGCTCGGCCGGCACTGCCGTTTCCCCGCCCTGCAGTTCATCCCCGGTCTGCGCGCAGACCGGCTGCGGCAGCGCAAACAGGAATGCCAGCGACAAAAGCAGGCAAAGTACGCAAAATACCGCATGGTCAAAAGTTCCATGCGCAGCTGAGCTGAACGATCTAATTTTGTTGTTCTTCATAAAGTAACACCCCTATGCTGCTATCCTTACCAAGATGCTGTATTTTATGTCATTCGAATAGCGCATATGAATGCACTAATCATTGATAAGCAGAAAAGCAGTACCGGCAAATACTGCTTTTCACTTCTCATCATTATAGCACTGATGCAAATCGGTAACAATCGTATCAGTAGTTGTCAGATGCGATCGCTTCCCTGCGGCGGGCCGCCTCCGCCTCTTTCGCGGCACGGCGCTCTTCTTCCTCTTTGAGTTCCATGTTGCGGTACGCCGTGGACATCATCAGTTTGATACGGTTGAGCTGGTTGACATTGCTGGCGCCGGGGTCGTAATCGACCGCGACGATGTTCGCACGCGGGTTGCGTTTCCTGAGCGCCTTCATCATCCCTTTGCCCGTGACGTGGTTCGGCAGGCAGGCAAACGGCTGCAGGCACGCGATGTTCTCAACACCGCTGTCGATGAGTTCGACCATCTCGCCCGTCAGGAGCCACCCTTCGCCGCACTGGCTGCCCAGAGACAGGATCTCCTGTGCCTTGTCCGCTGTCTCACTGATGAATGCCGGCGGTTTGAACCGTCTGCTGGCCATGAGCGCTTCACGGGCCGGTTTTCTGAGCCGTTCGATGACCGCGATCGC
>JAILFI010000177.1 GCA_024697655.1 Clostridiales bacterium | reverse complement strand
GGTGCAGCCACGCTGTCCGCTTCCTCGCAGACATCGATATAGTACCGCCGTTCGAATGGCAACTCGTCTATCCCTTCGATCCGGCACGGCAGACAGTTTGCCGGCGCCGCCATGCCGCTGCCCACCCTGGCAGCTTCTGGCGCCTCACTCCAGACCGGCTCGAAATGATGCGCCCGGTACCCCGCCGCTGTCACATCGGCCGGAACGGTCTGCGTCAGATGCAGATCGATCCCCCAGTCCGAAAGCCGCAGGGTGTGCGCATCGATGCGCGCCGCCCGGGAAATATTCTTGCAGCCCGTCATCCGTGCGACCGCGACCGTGCCCGGCGCCCCGAACAGACTGTCCGTTTTCCCCTGCGCCAGGATCTGTCCATTATCCATGACCAGCAGTTCCTCCGCAAACCGGTAGATCTCGTCGCGGCTGTGGGAAACCATGACGACCTGCCCGCGGTAGTCCGCCAGCAGTTCCAGCAGTTCGTGCTGCAGGCGCTCGCGCAGGTGCTGGTCAAGCGCGGAGAATGGCTCATCGAGCAGGATCAGATCCGGCTGGTAGGCCATGATCCGCGCCAGGGCGACGCGCTGCTGCTGGCCGCCGGAGAGCTGCTGCGGATAGTGCGATTCGAGTCCCTCCGGGCGGAATCGCCGGACCATTTCCCGGATCCGCGCTTCCTTCTCAGCATTGCCCATGCGCAGCCCCGCCCCGATGTTCTGCGCCACCGTCATCGACGGGAACAGCGCATAGTTCTGAAACATATATCCCACTTGCCGCTTCTGCGGTTTGAGATCGATCTTCGCCGCACGGTCGAACAGGACTCTGCCGCCCACTTCGATGCGGCCGGCATCCGGGCGTTCGATGCCCGCGATGCTCTTGAGCGTCAGGCTCTTGCCGCAGCCGGACGGACCGAGGATCCCGATGCGCCGCGCGTCGCTCTCGAAGACAGTATGCAGGGAGAAGGCACCCAGTTTTTTCGTGATATCAACAGAGAGTCCCATACGTCCCCCTTACCATCTGCCGCTGCTCTTGATGTGCTTCCCCGCGATGATGTTGACGAGGAAGATCAGAATGAAAGCGATGATCAGGACTACGACGACCCAGAATCCCGCCGTCGCGTAATCGCCGTCCTGGATGACCATCGCGATGCGCTGAGAGACCGTCCCGGTCCTGCCGGGGATATTGCCTGCCAGCATCGATGTCGCGCCGTACTCGCCCATCGCTCTTGCGAACGTCAGGATGATGCCGGACGCGATGCCCGGTCCCGCCGCCGGCACGACGATGCGCCAGAAGATGGCGGTCTCGCTCATGCCGAGCGTACGTCCCGCGTAGATGAGGTTGGCGTCGACCTGCTCAAAGGCCGCCCGCGCGTTGCGGTACATCAGCGGGAACGCGATGACGAACGCGGCGAGGATGCAGCCGAGCCAGGTCTGCACGACCTGAATGTCGAATTGATCGTTGAGGAAGATCCCGATCGGCCGCCTGCGCGAAAAGATCAGCAGCAGGATAAAACCTGCCACCGTCGGGGGCAGGACCATCGGCAATGTCAGGATCCCGTCGATCAGAGCCTTCGGCCGCGGGGAAAGCCGGATGACTTTCCGCGCGGTGTAAAGACCGAGAAAGAAGGCGATCACCGTTGCCACAACGCCTGTTTTCAGCGATATGATGAGTGGGCTCCAGTCGAGCCCGGCTAACCAGTCCAGCAACAATAAGCCTCCTGTTTTGTATTACTTAACGTTTGTGTCGAACAGATGCGTACTGTAGAGCGCCTTGGCATCGTCATTGGTGAAGTATGCCAGCACGTCTGCTGCCGCCGCCTGCTCCGCCTCATCCGCATCCGGATTGGTGATCAGGGCGATCGGATAGATGATATCCCCCGCGATGTCATAGGGAACGGTCTGCAGGATCTTGATGTCGCTCTCGTGCCCGTAGGTGTCGGACAGATAGACCGTGCCGACCTCACAGGAGCCTTCCTGGACGGCCGTGAGGACCTTGCTGACATTGCCCTGTTCGCTGATCTCAATGCCGCCGAGTGCGTCGGAAACTTCCTGCGTCGTGTAGACTGCCGGATCGTCGACCTTGTCCAGGATGCCGAGGTTCATCAGCGCGCGGCGGGTATACTTACCGACCGGCACGCTGCCGTCCGCCAGCGCCAGGCTGGCCGCCTTGTCCAGATCCTCGATGCCCGTGACTTTGGTCTCGCTGTCCGGCTGGGTGATGACGACGAGCTGGTTGTTGAGGACGTTCTT
>JAILFI010000167.1 GCA_024697655.1 Clostridiales bacterium | reverse complement strand
GAGGAGTTTGCGGATGCCGGTCGCTTCTTTCCAGTTCGATTCGCCTTCCTTGAGGAACAGCTCGCCGAACATGAAGCGGGACAGTCTCGTCGCGGAGTCGAGGGACGTCAGCGCGAAGACGGAGACCGCCAGCGTCAGCAGCGCGTAGATCGTGTTGTAAACAGTCGTCCCTTCCACGTTGAACATGGTCGCGATGCCTGCCGCAAATGCGACGGACGGGGAACCGAATTCACCGCCGGTGAACTTGGTGAAGACCATGCCGACCGCGATCAGGGAGATGACGCCCAGCGCCGACTCGATGAGCATGGAACCGTAGCCGATCGGCTTGGCGTTCGCTTCATTGTCGAGCTGCTTGGAGGAGGTGCCAGTCGAGATCAGGGAATGGAATCCGGAGCACGCGCCGCAGGCGACCGTGATGAACAGCGCCGGGAACAGTGTGCCGGATGCATTCGACCAGCCTGTGAATGCCGGGATCTCGAAAGTCGCTCTGCCGGTGAATGCGCAGCCCGCGATACCGAGGACCGCCAGCGCCATCATCGCGTACAGCAGATAACTGGACAGATAGTCGCGCGGCTGGAGCAAGATCCAGACCGGAACGAGCGAAGCGACCGCGATGTACAGACCGATGAAAATGATCCATGCGGTGCGGCTCATCGCGAAGCCGACATTGAGGCCGAGGATGACGATCAGAACGATCACGGCAATGCCGACTGCTGTCGCTGTCTTGGTGTTCATCCCGTAACGGTTGGTCATCAGACCGAACACGACCGCCAGGACGATGAAGAGCACAGAGATGATCGCTGTGGTCTGGTTGCCGGTCGGGCTTGTCACAAAACCGGACTGTCCTGCGTCAGGCAGCGTCATGAAGGTACCCGCGACGACGTTGACGAAGGACGCGAGTACCAGGATCAGAACGAGCAGTGCGAAGATGATAAAGAGTTTCTGCGCACGTTTGCCCATGCTCTTTTTGATGATCTCGCCGACGGATTTGCCGCCGTTGCGGATCGAGGCGAACAGAGAACCGAAGTCCTGCAGGCCGCCGAAGAAGATGCCGCCGATCACGCACCAGAGGAACACCGGGACCCAGCCGAATACACTGGCCAGGATCGGACCGTTGATCGGGCCTGCGCCGGCGATGGACGAAAAGTGGTGCCCCATCAGGACGTACGGCTTCGCCGCCACGTAGTCGACGCCGTCCTCCATGGTCTTGGCAGGCGTTGGCCTTGACGGATCCACGCCCCACTGCTTCGCCAGCCAGCTGCCGTACGTCAGATACCCGATGAACAGGATCGCGAGTGCAGCCAGAATGATGAATAATGCAGTCATAAGAAACACTCCTTACTGTAACTAATAATAAGAAATAAGATCATCTATCGCGAAAGAGTCTTTCGAGATCCCGTCCGTGGCGGTTGGAAACGGTCTTCTCCTGTGAAAGATCTCTTGCTGCGATCCGCAGTGTGCTCGAGCCGTGCAGCCCGAATTGATAGCTCTTGAAGCGCCGCTGTTTTTTGATATACGCAGCCGCCTCTTTATCGATGGTGTCCGCGATGATGAGCAGGATGCCGTCGGTGCTTTTGTGCTCTTCTTTCGGAATCGCTCTTTTCAGCGCTTCTTCCCAGACGGTGTCCGCCAGCTGCCGCGCAGTCGCCAGGTCCAGTTTCTCCGGATCGGCGAAAAAGACGTATTCCTGCGCATCGAACGCCGCGATCTTCGCCGCCCGGATGAGCATGTACCCCTCGCTGTGCGTTGCAAAGGATGCTTCCGCAGTGAACGGCGGCATCGGCGTCTTTCGGTTCACATTGTAGTAAGTCTCATACGACTGAAGGAGTTTCTCCATCGCCGCTTTTCTGTCTGTCATGCCCCTTCTCCTGCTGCTTGTGCCTGCCCCGGGGCAACGGACTCTTCTCCGCGTTCCCGCGGTGACCGGAAGTCCGCATCCGGCATCTTTTCCTTTAACAGGCCGATCAGTTCCTGCGCTGCCGTTTTCCCCGGCAGCGGGATGTCGGCGATTTCCTTCTCTGCATCACGGATCACCAGGTGTTCGTACTCGATCTCTCCCCTGCCGCAGCACATCTTCACCGGCACCTGATACACCCGCCGGAAGCACCCGGCCACATCCTGATACGGGACGTAGCAGATCTTCAGCCCGGAACGAAAAAACAGCACAGTATCCCCCACACGGACCGTGCCTGTTTGTTTCGCGCTTCTGTATTCACTTTGCAGGACGGCGTCAGGATAGGACGCGGCGGTGATGGAATGGAACTTCATGATTACAATTACTTTTCCTAAACAGTATTACAATGCACCGTTGTCTGAAAAATGTCAATCTTTTGTGCAAAACTTGGGCTCAATATTTTCAAATCTGGGCCGTTCTTTGCAGAAAACCCCACAAACAGGCACATGA
>JAILFI010000144.1 GCA_024697655.1 Clostridiales bacterium | reverse complement strand
TTTCTTCTTCCAGATCACCGGGTATTCCCTGTAGACCCGCTCGAGTTCTGCGTCGTCGATGACGTACGTTTTCGCGTCCGGTTTGATCAGTTCTTCGCCGTACTTCACCGCTTCGGGCGTCAGACCGTCGATGTGATACAGCCCCACGGCGCCGTTGGACGCGGTCGCCGCACCGAAATCCTTGAGATAAGCGCAGGCTCCGTCGTCCAGCTCATTGCCGAGCCATTTATCCAGTCCCTTGACATACGGAACATCTTCCATGACCTTCATACCGATCGCGGAGCCCAGAAGCTGTGCTTCCGGCTTCTTTTCGGTCCGGATCTCAACGATCCAGTCCGCTTTTCGTCCTTCGTCCGTGAGCAGGCCGAACTTCGGTACATACCCGATGACCGAGCCCATCAGATCGATGATGCCGGAGTTGCGGTTGCACCGCGCGCCGAGTACAGAGTTCGCATAGACGACCGCCGAGGACTCGGACCAGCTCAGTACTTCACCAAAGCCCGGCGTGTTGCCGACTTCATCCATGTAGCAAGTGCAGGTGAACGCATTGTCCGAGAGCAGACCCATGTCAGCAAGCTGCTGTTCGTAATCCTTCTGCCGGCTGTACATGAACTTTTTGAAAACAAGATCCTGCAGCAGGTTGCTCGGAACGTTCTTATCCAAAGGCTTAGGGTCGACGGTGAACTTCTGCCCGGACGGTGCTCCCGCCTCGAGGAGTTTGTCCATGAGTTCGTAGACCGGACCGAGCGCTTTGAGTCCGAACGAGGTGACGAGATGGTTATACTTGCTGCTGATCGGCACCATCTCGGTGGCGCCGAAGAGCGCCCCATACCGGACCAGCGATTCCATGACTTTCGCGAGCGTTTCTCCTTTTGCCCCGTCTAAGATCGCCTGCTGCTCTTCAGTCAGTCTGACTTTGCAGTCCAATGACCTCAACTCCTTTCATCAATACCAGTTAAAGATATAATACGCGTTGCCCTCGCCGAGGATGTGCGCATTGATCATGGTAGCATACCGCTCCGGGCTCATCGGAATATCCGTGTACGTGAATACCAGTTTGGAATCCTGCATCCACTCGCCTTCCTCGCCGTCTTCCCCTGTTATGCCGAAGCGGCTGCGCACGACCTCCGTGACCCTGCCGTCTTCAAATGTCAGATCGAACTTGTATTCCTTGCCGGACGGCCCCATCCGGAACTTACCCTCTGTCTCGCTCAGAAGTCCGTTGCTGTCATACTCGGCAATGTATGTCCCGTTGAATCTCTCCCAGGGCTTTTCGTCCCCCTCGACCCAGTTGGCATACAGACCGTTGTTGACCGTTTTGACGAGCAGCCCGTTGTTCGTTGTGATCTCCAGCGAATCGACCTCTTCCATGCGTTCAACCGGCTCATGCGGGTCATCCGGATTGATGATCTCCGTTTCATGGAGCACCAGCGTGAAGTAGGCGTCATCGTTGCCGTACTGGTAGATCTGCTCCGTCGCGCTATCGCCGTTGTAGGTATGGACCCGGTCGAGGCGTCCCTCTGCATCGTAATCATACACCTTGGCCGGTGTCTCGCTGCCGTTGTCAAACTGCTGCAGCTGGGTCAGCCCGTTGTTGTCTTTGAACTCGAAGGTCGACTGCTGGGGTTCGCCGCCCTCGTAGGTTTCCGTCCGCGAAGCAATGCTGTCGTCCTGATACCCGTACTCGATCGTCGATGCCTTGACCCATTCCCCTGTCTCATAATCCATCGCATAGGTGGTCACGGATGCCGGCAACATCGGGTCGCTGACCGTTCCCCCTGCACCGGCGGAAGGAGATCCGCAGGCTGTTGTCATACCCGCGGCAAGTACGATGGCCGTGGCAGTGAAGAGCGCTTTTTTCAATGTTTTCATGATGGTTCTCCAGTTACAAGTGTTACTTCTGATTTGATTCCTCCGCCCCCCGCGGCCGGTCCAGATGCAGTGCCGGGTCCAGTTTTTTCAAGGCGGCATCAAAGACATGCGCCAGCGGCACCGTGACAGCGAACGAAACCGCAATAAACAAACCGACGTGATCTGTGACACCGTAATACTCGAGCACAGTCATAGGCAGCCGCATCAGGATGAACACCGAAAACAGATGGCTCCCGAAATACTGCAATACCGGATTGTCAAAGCGCCACACCATAGTCACCATGATCAGCACAGTCAGGAACAGCATCGGCAATGGGATGTACAGATACTCGTAGTCATCGTACACCCTCATCAGCAGGACACCGCCGCCGACATACAGCGCGGCAAGCCCCAAAAGCAACGGGAGGAATCGTTGCTGCACAAAGCGTTCGATCTGCGGGCGGTACTGCGAGAACCAGATCCCCATGCTCACACACAGGAACGTGTTGTAATACCGGCTTTCCCGGAACAGGATCATCAATATGACGAACACGACCGAACAGACTGTAAAGAGCAGCGCGCCTTTCTTCCATTGTGTCTGCTCCGGGAATGCCCGGAAGCACACATAAAACATCACGTAAGCGACCAGAATGTCAAAGATGAACCAGGCGCTGTTGCCGACGCTCTCCCACCCGATCAAAGAACCGATGATCTCCCCGGTCGTCAGCGGGATGTCCAGCACAAAATCCAGGATCAGATAGAGCAGAACAGCGAGATCAAAGTGCAGCAGCGTCTTGAAAATGCGGGCTTTCGGAAATGCGCGCAAGTAAGGCTCGCCTTTGCGGCGAAGCGATTCCATGAGACCGTAGCCGCTGTAGAAAAAGAACGCTGTCACCACGGACTGGCCGAATCCCAGACGGATGATGGCGTAGATCTGATCGGGCAGTGTGTCCGACAAGGTCAGATACTGTTCGCTGTGGGTGAGAAAGATCAGCAAAATGAACACACCCTTGATGGCTGTGGTCCGCGCAGGATCCATATAATCGCTGTAGAACCGCTCGCTCTTCGGCACCGGCCTAGAGCGCCAGAAGATCACAAGCAGCCAAAGGATGACAAACGCCAGCATGTACGCCTCTCTGTTCTCCCGTTTTGCTGTCTCTAGTATTCGAGCTGAGTCGCATCGCCGAGGCTGAAGAAAACGGCCGACTTGACGGTCATGTCTTTTGTGCCGGATTCATCCTCAAATGTCTCGTAGTCTGCCTCCGCGACTTCACCATCGAACGTCACAGTGTATACGAACGGTCCATATCCCATCCAGAACTCCATGGCTTCCAGATCGTGCCCGCTGAATGTCCAGCCTTCATCCATCAGTTCCTGCCCTGTCTTGCCGACGAGCGCGTCCAGATCCTCCTGAGACAGCATCTGGTCGTTCAGGTTGACGATCTCC
>JAILFI010000101.1 GCA_024697655.1 Clostridiales bacterium | reverse complement strand
GACTACGCGCGCGACCTGATCGGCAAGGAGTGCGATTTTGACGCGCTCGTGTCGCCGAACGGTCCGGCGCGCAATCCGGAGAAGTGGTGTCCGCGCATCCCGTATCAGGAATTCGATACGCCTTCAGGCAAATTCGAGTTCCATGCTTCGGTGCTGGAGGAGCGCGGCAGAAAGTTCCCCGGCCATTACGATCCGCTGCCCCGGTACTACGAACCGGACGAGAGCATCGCGGCGACCCCGGATCTCGCTAAGAAATACCCGCTCAACATCATCTCGCAGCACCCGTCGTTCCGCACGCACTCGCAGTATTACAATCTGCCCTGGATCAAGGAGATCGAGGGGCCGGCGCGCGTGTTCATGAGTAAAGAGGACGCGGCGCAGCGCGGCATAGCGGACGGCGATAAGGTCCGCATCTTCAACGACCGCGGCGAACTCAAAGACATCATCGCCCGGGTCGGCATCCGCCTCAAGCCGGGCGTCGTGGAGATGTCCAGCGGGATGTGGGTCAAGCTCGGCGGCAGCGTCAACAAGCTGACCAAGCTCGTCCCGGCGGGGCCGCGCGACATCCTTGAAGAGGATGGCATTCTGTATGATTATAATCCGCTGCTCGACGGCAATACCGGCTCGTACTTCAACACGCTCGTGGAGATCGAGAAGATGCCGGCGGCGGCAAAGGAGGTGTAGAGATGTCGAACATGTATCAGGACCCGAAAAAACAGCGGACGCTCTACATCGATACGCGGCGCTGCATGGGCTGCCGCGCCTGCGAGACGGTCTGCAAACTCGAGAACGACCTGCCGGCGGGGCCGCGCTACACGATGGTCACCGAAGTGGAGTCCGGCAGCGGCCTGACCGAACGGCTCGACTTCCTGCCGATGCCCTGCCAGCACTGCGGCGACGCACCCTGCGTCAAGGCTTGCACGACCGGCGCGCTCTATAAGAGAGAAGACGGCATCGTCCTGGTCGACCGCGACCGCTGCATCGGCTGCCATGAGTGCCTCTGGGCGTGCCCGTTCGGCGTGCCGCAGTTCGGCAATGACGGCCGCATGCAGAAATGCACCATGTGTTACAACCGTCTCGACGAAGGGCAGCAGCCTGCCTGCGCGCAGAACTGCCCGGCGGAGGCGATCCTCTGCGATACGGTGGAGAACATCTCTCGCATCCTGCGGGAGCGCTATGCGGAAGACGCGTATCTGCGCCCCGATATTTTCGGAGAATAGACGATGAAGATACTTACTTTTGATCAATCCAAATGCGACGGCTGCAAGCTCTGCCAGGGGATCTGCGCGCTGCGGAAGACCGGCGAGGTGCGCCTGTCAGAGGCGCGCGTGCGTATCCAGACCGAGCCTGTCCTGCGCGCGGCTTACTGCCAGCACTGCGCGGAGCCGGCCTGCATGACAGCCTGCATGCGCGGCATCATCTCGAAAGGCGAAGACGGCAGAGTCGTCCGGAAGACGGAGGACTGTTTCCGCTGCGCCGCGTGCGCGGTGATGTGCCCTGTCGGGGCGGTCGTCCTTGACAGGCAGGAAAACGCGTTCGTCACCTGCGATCTGTGCGGCGGTGATCCGGTCTGCGTGAAGATCTGCCCGACCGGTGCGCTGAAGTACGAAGAGGTCGAGGAGACCATCGCGGAGAAACGCAGCAGTTACGCCAGAATGGCCATGCAGGATATGATGAGTGCGCAGGGTATGCCCGGTGCACAGGATGCAGCGGAGCAGGCATCGCCCGCAGCGGTGCTCACCGGCGAAGCGGCCAAGGTGCAGAAGGCACTGGAGAAGGAACTGCTGACAGCCTGTCCGGATTTCAAGCAGATCGCGGAAGGAAAGGAGGCGGAGTGAGATGGCAAGACCAAGACACGTCAACCTCCTGATCATCGGCAACGGCGCGGCGGGCGGCAGCGCGGCCTTCGCGGCGCGCGCGGAGGATCCGAAGATGTCGATCCTCATCGTCGGCAAAGAGCCGTACCCGGAGTATTCGGCGCCGGCGCTGCCGGATTATCTGTCCGGGGAACTGCCGCTTGAAAAAGTGATCGTGCGGCGGCTCGAAGAATACAAGGAAAAGAAGATCGATCTGCACCTGGGCGACGGCGCGGCGAAGGTCGATCCTGAGAAAAAAGCGGTCGTGACGGAGAGCGGGAAGCGATTCTCCTACGACAAACTGATCTTTGCGACGGGCGGATTCCCGATCCAGCTCCGCAAAATGCCGGGCACAGGCCTTCCGGGCAACTTTGTCCTGAAGACCATCGACGACATCGACGGGATGATCGCGTACCCGGGCAAGCGGGCGGTCGTGGTCGGCTCCGGCGCGATCGGGATCGAGGGCAGCATGGCGCTCAAAGCCCGCGGCTATGAGGAAGTCACGATGGTCGAAGCACTGCCGTGGCTCAGTATGAAGTCTCTTGACGAACCGACGTCGGACGCTCTGACGGCGGCTCTGGAGAATATGGGTGTGACGGTCCTGGCCGGCGAAGGCGTAGAAGGCGTTGTTGGTGATGATAAAGTGGAAGGCGTCATCACCAGCAAACGGAAGATCCCCTGCGATCTGATCATCTGGGGGATCGGTGTACGCCCGGAAGTCGGCCTTGCGCAGCAGTCAGGCGTGGAACTCGGCACGACGGGAGGCATCAAGGTGGACGCCTGGATGCAGACCAGCCTGCCGGATGTCTACGCCTGCGGCGACTGCATCGAATCGACGGACCGGCTGACCGGCTCACCTGCTTTGCATCTGTTCTGGGAACCCGCCCAGCGCGGCGGGGAACTCGCCGGCAGACACGCCGCGGCACAGCTCGCCGGCCGTATGCCGGAAGGTGCGCATGCCTATAGCGGATCGGTCGCGATCTTCCTGACACACAAGGGCGGTCTTTCGATCGTCGCGTTCGGCAAGACCGAGGCGGGCCTTGCGGAGGGCAAAGGGCGTGTTGTCGAGGAATCGCTGAGCGGCATCTACCGCCGTCTCCTCTTTGAGGACGGCAAACTCGTCGGCGCGCAGATGCTCGGCACGCTCGAGGATGTGGACCTGCTGCTCGACGCGGCCATCAAGAAC
>JAILFI010000059.1 GCA_024697655.1 Clostridiales bacterium | reverse complement strand
CTCCGGGGAGTTGGTCATGCCGCGGACATGGCGGGACAGGAAGGGCGTCGGTGCCTTTTCTTCGTACTTCGCCATTTGCTTGGAAACGTCCTCGTTGTCCGCATAAACCTGCGTCAGGATGTTTTTATCGTAAATCTTGATGCCAAGCTCAGCGGCGATTTTCTGCGCGATCGCGAGACCGCCGCTGCCGGATTCACGGCCGATTGAAATCAGGATCTGTTTTTCCATAGATGATGTCCTCCTGTTGAAAAGCCGAATTTATACTGACGGCGTTATCCTTATTTTTCATTACCCTTATTATAAAATGCCGGCGCAAGATATGCAATCAGCACATCAAATAGGTTTTGCCTGTATGTTGACAAACAGAAGAGGAGTCGTATAATGAATTTAGCACTCTTGATTGGAGAGTGCTAAACGAACAGGCAAACCGGGGCATTCGCTCCGTTTTATATTGAGGAGGCGACTTCATATCATGGGCAAAAGAAAGTTCAAAACAGAGTCAAAACGGCTGCTCGATCTGATGATCAACAGCATCTACACGCATAAGGAAATCTTCCTGCGCGAGCTCATCTCCAACGCTAGCGATGCGATCGACAAGCTCTATTATGAGAGCATGAACAAGAACATCACCGGACTTGCGCGCGAGGACTTTGCGATCCGCATCACGCCGGACAAAGAGGCGCGCACGCTGACGATCTCCGACAACGGCATCGGCATGAGTGAGGAAGACCTCGATAAGAACCTGGGCATCATTGCCAGAAGCGGCAGCCTGGATTTCAAAGAGAATGTTGAAGATGCGGACATCGATATCATCGGGCAGTTTGGTGTAGGCTTCTATTCGGCATTCATGGTCGCGGATAAAGTGACGGTCCTCTCAAAGGCATACGGCGCGGAACAGGCGTACAGCTGGGAATCCGACGGCGCGGACGGGTACACCATCGAGCCGGCGGAGAAGGAAGGCCACGGGACGGACATCATCCTGCACATGAAGGAGAGCACGGCGGAGGAAGATTATGATATCTTTCTGCGGGAGTACCGCATCCGCGGGCTGGTGAAGAAATACAGCGATTATATCCGGTACCCCATCAGGATGATGGTCGAGGTGCCGGCACCGGTCGAAGCCGAAGAGGACGGGCAGGGCGATTCCAAGACACCTAAAATGGTCATGGAAGACCAGACCCTCAACACCATGGTCCCGCTGTGGAAACGCCAGAAAAGCGAACTGACGGACGAAGACTACAACGCTTTCTATAAGGGCAAGTACTACGACACGGAGGACCCGGCAAGAGTCATCCATACGACGGTCGAAGGACTGAGCAGTTTTACGGCACTGCTGTACATTCCGAAGAAAGCGCCGTTCAATTACTACACGCGCGAGTTCGAGAAAGGGCTGCAGCTGTACAGTTCCGGTGTGCTGATCATGGACCGCTGCGAAGACCTGCTGCCCGACTACTTCAGTTTTGTGAAGGGGCTTGTGGACAGCCAGGATCTGTCGCTCAACATCAGCCGCGAGATGCTCCAGCACGACCGGCAGCTCAAGAACATCGAAAAGAACATCAGCCGCAAGATCCGCAATGAACTGGCGGACTTCCTGAAGAACGACCGCGAAGGATACGAAGCGTTCTACGAGAGCTTCGGTCTGCAGCTCAAGTACGGCATGTATCAGGATTTCGGTCTGCATAAGGGCGACCTCGAAGACCTCGTCATGTACTATTCGTCCAGCGAGAAGAAGATGGTCACACTGGCGGAGTATGTGGAACGCATGCCGGAAGAGCAGACGCACATCTACTATGCGGCGGGCGACAGCATCGAGCATATCGACCGCATGCCGCGCACCGAGGCGCTCAAGGAAAAGGGAACGGAGATCCTCTACGTCACCGACGACATCGATGAATTCGTTTTCCAGACCATCGGAAGTTATAAAGAAAAAACCTTCCTGTCCGTCAAGCAGGACGATCCGGCGGCGGAGCAGGACGAAGCCGCTAAGGAAGCGCTTGAAAAGAAAGAAGAAGAGGCGAAGAATCTGCTGGCAGCCATCAAGGAATCGCTTGGCGGGAAGGTCAGCGAAGTGAAACTGACTGACCGTCTGGCGGAACACCCGGTGTGTCTGACCACCAAAGGCGGCCTGTCCCTCGAAATGGAGCGTGTGCTCAATGCGGCGCCGGCAGGGGAATCCATCAAGGCGGAACGCGTCCTTGAGATCAATGCGGACCATGAGATCCTCGAGGTTCTCAAGGCGGCACTGGCT
>JAILFI010000197.1 GCA_024697655.1 Clostridiales bacterium | reverse complement strand
TCCGTTCAACGGCATCATCTCGAACGTCTCCCCCATCGGCAAGGGCCTGCTCAAGCACAAGGTCGGCGATGAGGTCGAGATCGAAACGCCCGGCGGCAAAGTCACTCTGGAGATCCGCAAGATCCAGATGTACAGCGCCGGCAAGGAGGAATAAACAATGAGCGAAGAGCTTAAGAACAACAACGCACAGCAGCCGGAAGAGAATCTCAGCGAGCAGCGGCAGATCCGCCGCGAAAAGCTGCAGGCGCTGCGCGACGCCGGCCGCGATCCCTTCGTCAATGAGACGTGGGATGTAAATGCCTACAGCGTACAGATCAAGGACAACTTCGAGGAGATGGACGGTCAGGAAGTCTCCATCGCGGGACGTCTGATGAGCAAACGTGTTATGGGCAAGGCAGCGTTCGGCGACATCCTGGATCGCGACGGCCGCATCCAGATGCATGTTTCCCGCGACAACGTCGGCCAGGAAGAGTACCAGTGGTTTAAGAAATACGATATCGGCGATATCCTCGGCGTGGTGGGCACCGTGTTCCGCACACAGCGCGGGGAGATCACCGTCGAGGCGAAGCAGATCGTCCTGCTCTCCAAGTCCATTCAGGTCCTGCCTGAGAAATGGAATGGTCTGAAGGACCCGGATCTGCGCTACCGCCAGCGCTACGTCGACCTGATCGTCAACGAAGAAGTGCGCGACACCTTCAGAAAGCGTGCGAAGGTCGAGAAGGTCATCCGTCAGGTCCTGGAAGATGATTACGGATTCCTCGAAGTGACGACCCCGTCCCTGCACACGATCGCAGGCGGCGCGGCGGCGCGTCCGTTCATCACTCACCATAATGCGCTCGACATCGATATGTATCTGCGCATCGCGACCGAGCTGTACCTGAAGCGCTGCATCGTCGGCGGTCTGGACAGAGTCTATGAGATGGGCAAGGTCTTCCGCAACGAAGGCATGGACCGCAACCACAATCCGGAATTCACTTCCATGGAATGCTACATGGCGTACGGCGATATGGAAAGCGTCATGGACGTCACCGAGCAGATCTTCTACAAGGCGCAGATGGCGGTCAACGGCACTCCGATCCTGGAGTACGACGGCAAGAAGTTCGATATGACCCCGCCGTATAAGAGACTGGACATGACCGATGCTGTCGCGCAGGTCACAGGCGTCGACTTCCATAAGATCGACGATGATGAAGAAGCGCGCAAGGCGGCGATCGCGTACGGTATGGATCCGGATGAAGTCAAGAACTACACCCGCGGCAAGATCATCGCGGAAATGTTCGAGCAGTACTGCGAAGATGCTCCCGGTCTGATGGACGGCCCGGTCTTCCTCGTCGGTCACCCGGTGGAAATTTCCCCGCTGGCCAAGAGAGATCCGGAAGATCCGCGCATCACACGCCGTTTTGAAGTCTACGTCAACGGCTGGGAACTGGGCAATGCGTTCTCCGAGCTCAACGACCCGATCGATCAGTACGAACGGTTTGTCGAGCAGCAGAAGGAGAGAGATACCGGTGCGGATGACGAAGCGCATCCGATGGATATGGACTTCGTCAACGCGCTCGAAGTGGGTCTGCCCCCGACGGGCGGCCTGGGCATCGGCGTCGACCGTCTGGTCATGCTGATCACCGGCCAGCAGAGCATCCGCGACGTCATCCTGTTCCCGACCATGAAGGAACTCGGCGGGAAGAGCGATTCTTCGGCGAAAGAGCCGCTCGTACTTGACAAGAGCAAGATCAAGGTCGAGCCGCTCTTCGAGGATGAGGTGGACTTCGATACCTTCAGCAAGTCCGACTTCCGCGCGGTCAAGATCAAGGATTGCTTCGCAGTGCCCAAGAGCACCAAGCTCCTGCAGTTCACGCTGGACGATGGTTCCGGCGAGGACCGCACCATCCTGTCCGGCATCCACGCATGGTATGAGCCGGAAGAACTCATCGGCAAGACCGCTGTGGCGATCACCAACCTGCCGCCGCGCAAGATGATGGGCGTACCGTCCTGCGGCATGCTGCTGTCGATGCTCTTCGAGTATGACGGCGAGGAGATGCTGAACTTCATCCTTCTGGACGACAGCATTCCGGCCGGTGCGAAGATCTACTAAACTGGTCTTTGCGGGCAATACCCTGATCAATAATACTCAGATCATGAAACAGTGCAGCTGTACGCTGCACTGTTTTTTGTATAAATAAACCTCGCCTTCACCTCTGCCATCTCTCTGCCTTGCTTTCACCTCTGCTCATCTCCCTGTCTCGCCTTCACCTCTGCTCATCTCCCTGTCTCGCCTTCACGTCTGCTTTTTGCAATAAAAAAGTGAAAAAGTGAGCACTTTTTTGCTTTTTTTGGCAAAAAAACGGGTATTTGGGTCCCTATTTGCGTAAAAATCAGCTAAACGGGCCAAAAAGCACAGAAAACTGTTCACCTTTTTGAGTTTTTTTATCAAAAAGTGAGCAGCAACATGGTTTTACTCGAATGGGAGCCCTGCATTTCATACGAATCCGGGGGGCTGCAAAAATTTTGGATTAAAGTACAAAAATATCCCCTTACGGGGGATGAGTATGTTATACTGACTATTGATAAATAATAAATTAACGAACCGTCTTGCTCTGGCAGGCGAGGCGGTAAGGGATGGATTTTGTAGAGGAGAAAGTGTCATGGCAAATCTGACCGATCGTATTTGCATCATCGGCGGCGGCCCCGCCGGGATTTCGGCTGCAATGTATCTGCAGAAAAAAGGATATGAGAACTATGAGATCTACGAACGCCTGAACAAGATCGGCGGCAAGTGCTTCAGCCCGCGGATCGATGTGAACGGGGACAGCCGCACGTATGAGACGGGTGCGATCATGGGTGCGATCACGTATCACGCTGTTCACGAAGTCGAGGAGTTCGCCGGCGTCGGTCACGCGGACGGCCCGAACATGCGCCGCATGTACCGCGACAAGACCGGCAAAGAGATCTTCCCGTTCGACCCGAAGAAAAACTTCTCGATTGGCAAGATGCTCGGCCTGATGAAGCTCAAGAAGCAGATGAAGAAACTCGTCGAGATCATGGATACCAAGTACAAAGGCTACGACTGCTACTGCCACCGCGGCGTGGCGCAGGGCCGCTATCACGGTCTGTCCAAGGGACTGGATGACGCGCTGCAGATGATCGAGGGCGAGAACCCGAACCTGAAAGACCTGGCGCTGCCGTTCGATCAGTTCTGCAAACTGAACGGTGTCGAGGAAGTCATGCGCATCTGGATCGGACCGTACACCTCCTTCGGCTACGGCTACTTCGATGAGATCCCGGCGGCGTATGTCATGAAGTACCTCGATACGACCACCGCGATCGAATTTGTCAACATGCGTCTGTGGACCTGGAAGGAAGGCACCCAGTCCATCTCCGAAGCGGCGAACAAAAAACTGCTGCATCCGGCTCATCTCATGACAGAGGTCGTCAAGGTCGAACGCCCGGCGGAAGGCGAAGAGGGCAAGATCAAAGTCACGGTCAAAGACGAAGAAGGTGAACGCGTCGAGGAATTCGATCAGCTTATCGTCACGACCCCGCTCGATCATTTCGCGAAGTACGCGGATGCGCGCGAAGAGGAAAAGGAACTCTTCAGCAAGATCATCCACGAGAAGTATGTCGACTTCATCGCGCGGTTCGGCGAGAAGGCCGGCCCGACCATTTCCGGCTACATCTTCGACAACATGACGGTCGAACGCCTCGGTCACGCGATGGTCTACTATCAC
>JAILFI010000175.1 GCA_024697655.1 Clostridiales bacterium | reverse complement strand
CACCGGAGGGCTTCTCTTTCGGTGCGGCGGAGGAAACTGTTCTGCAGGAATCGTTCGGTCTTGCGATCCGCTCTGTGAGTACCGCTGCGATGATAGAAAAAGCGCGGGCTGTGACGGAGGCGGAAGCAGCTCCGTTCCTCGCGGAAGCGCAGAAGCAGCTGCGCGGATTCACATCGCTCCCGTCGGTCAATCAAAAGGGATACGCTGCTTTGATGACAGCATACATGGAGACCGCTTCCGCGTGCGATGCGGCAGCGCTGGCAAGCCGCTGCTGGCCGGACTTCTTTACCGAATTCGGAACGCCGGTGTGTGCGGTGCTTTCCATGCTGTGCGACCGGGGCATCCCGGCCGCCTGTGAAGGCGATGCGATGGGAGCTTTAACGATGCTGTTCGCTTCCTTGCTGTCCGGCTGTGCGGTCTTTTTTGGAGATCCATCGAACATCGACGAGAAAGAAGGCACGCTGACGTTCTGGCACTGCGGGATGGCAGCGCCGTCTCTTGCTTGTTCTGAGGAGGGACCGGCGGTCGGCGTGCACTGCAACCGCGGCATCGGGCCAACGATGGAGTTCGGATGCAAAGGGAGCAGAGAAGCGACGATCCTGCGGTTTGGCAAAGACAGAGACGGAACACTGCGGCTCTTTACAGCAAAAGGAGAAGCGCTTGAAAGACCGCGTCAGTATCACGGGACGAGTCTCGTGGTCAAGCCGGCGCGCGAAGCGGGCGGGCTGATCAAATGGGCGGTCGAAGACGGATGGGAGCCCCATTTCGTCATTGCGCTTGGGGATATCGAGGAAGAAATGCGGTTGATCGCGCTGTTTAGCGGGATCTCCTACTGGCCGTACTGAATGCAGCAAAAGGAGCAGACAATGAAGGAACACAAACAGGATAAACTGCGTTACAGGCTGGTATACAAAGCGGCGCGCGCTGTGGTGCCCGCTTTGCTGAAGAAGTATGATTTCAAGACGGACAAACTGCCGAAGACCAGCGAGCCGTACATTGTTATGGCCAATCACCTGACCGAGGCGGATATCATCATGGTGGCAAGAGCGTTTCCGCAGCATATGTATTATGTCGCAGGGGAACACCTCCGCCGCTCAAGGATCGGCGGACTCATCGAGTGGGCGCAGCATCCGATCTTTGAATTCAAAGGCGCCGGTGCTGTGGAGGTCGTCAGGGAGATCACCCGGCGTATCAAACGGGGCAACAATGTGATCATCTTCCCGGAAGGGAGCCGCTCCTTTAACGGAGAAACGCTCAAACTGCCTCTCTCCGCCGCGAAGATCGTGAAGATGTCCAAGTGCGGCCTTGTGACCTACCGGATCGAGGGCGGCTATTTTGTAGCTCCCCGATGGGCATACACCGTGCGCCGCGGACCGGTCCGCGGGGTGATCGTTCATCATTACACAGCTGAAGAAGTCAAAGCCATGTCCGCACAGGAGCTGCTCGATGCCATCAACACGGATCTGCATGAGAACGCCTACGAACGGCAGCGCAAAGTGCGGTTCCTTTACAAAGGGGAACGGCTGGCGGAAGGTCTTGAGAACTATCTGATCAAATGCCCGGTCTGCGGGAAATTCGACACCATGGTCACCGCCGACAATGAATTTTACTGTACGAAGTGCGGCCATCGCGGGATCTACCGCGAGGATGGGTTCCTGGAAGGCAAAGATCTCGTATATGACAATGTCTACGACTGGGGCAAATGGGCGGAAGAGGAAACGCTCGCGTATATCAGGGGAAAAGACGGCAGCAAACCGGTCTTCCACGACAGGAATGTAAAACTGTATCTGATCACGAACGACCACCGGCAGATCGATATCTTCGACGGCGAAGTCATGGGGTACAAAGACAGACTGGAAATGAACGGAGAAGCCTTCCCGTTCAAAGACATCGTCGCAATGGATATGCTGTACTTCGGCAAGACATTGCTGTTCACGGTCAACGGGAAGCATCTGGCGATCACCGGGGAGCGGTATCACGCGATCAAGTATCAGAAACTGTTTGATGCATATCTGGAGCAGCGGGACTGATCCGTTCAGTTTGCAAATGCTGTACGGATCTGCTTCAGGAATCGCTCCGCGATCGGTGTGAACGTCTGATATCTGCTCCAAGTCAGATATAACGGACATTCCAGTCTTGGGGAAAGAGGGCGGAATACCAGACCGCTGCTTTCTGACGTGTCTACAAGATGCTCAAATGTGAGCAGGAATCCGAGTCCTTCTTTTGCAAACAGGGAGCCGTTGTAGGAAAGCCGGAAAGATCCTTCCAGTTTGAGTTCCGGAGCGCGGTTTCCTGCCCAAGAGGCGATCTCATTGCGCCAGCCCTGTTCGGAGGCGAATAGCGGCAGTCCGGCGAGATCATCGATGGTGATCTCGCTTTTTTGTGACAGCGGATCTTCAGCCGGCATCACCAGCCCCCATATATCAGGATCGGGAAATGGGATCGCTTCGTATTTGACAGGATCCGGCGTTTCCGCAAGGACAACAAAGTCCAACAAGCCTTTATCGAGTTTGTCGATGACCTGTTCAGTGTCACCACTGGTAATGTGGTAGTGCAGGTTGGGGTAAAGCTGTTTCATGGTCTTGATCTGTCTGGCAAGAAGGCGGATCTGGTAGGATTCAGCAAGACCCAGATAGAGATCGCCGCCGGTGATATCATCCAGAGAGACAAATTCCTGCTCGATCCGGTCGGCCATACTCACAAGATCTTCTGCGCGGCTGCGCAGAAGCATTCCTTCATCTGTGAGCTGGATGCTGAAACTGTGCCGTATGAATAGTTTCTTGCCCAGTTCCTCTTCCAGTACTTTCATTTGTTTGGACAAGGTCGGTTGGCTGACATGCAGAATGTCTGCCGCCTTTGTCATATTCTCTTCTCTGGCAATGGTCAGAAAGTATCTGAGCGTACGGATTTCCATAAAAAACTCCTTATCATCACGCGGTGCAGGCAAAGCGCTTTGCCTGACAGACGCGTCATTATATGCTACGTTATGATATTCCAATACAGAATAACATGATATGAATTATAACCATTAGCGCGACTCTCTGCAAGCAGGTACGATAGGGATGTCAGAGAAAGGAACCAGCAGAGGATGAAACAGGCACAGGAACAATGGAGACATACTTTGGAGGCGGCAGGGTGTGGAACAGATCAGATCGAACGCATCCTTGGACTCCTGTCGGCGGGCATGCGGGAAGATGTCCTCTGCCAGCTGAAAAAGCAGCGCTGTGTATGCATGGAACGGCTGCATGAAAACCAGCGGAAAGTGGACCAGCTCGACCGCCTGATCCGTGAACAGAAGAAAGGATGGTAATCGTTATGATGAAAACAGAAGCTCTCAATATGATGCAGGAATGGGATAAAGTTTTCCCGAAGAGCGACAAAGTCGAACATGAAAAGGTGACATTTGTGAACCGCTACGGGATCACGCTCGCGGCAGATCTCTACAAACCTGCCGGTGCAGAAGGTAAACTGCCTGCCATCGCAGTCTCCGGTCCGTTCGGTGCTGTCAAGGAGCAGAGTTCCGGTCTGTACGCCCAGGAAATGGCGGAGCGCGGTTTTCTGACGGTGGCTTTTGATCCGTCCTTTACGGGTGAAAGCGGCGGCAATGTCCGTTATGTGGCATCTCCCGATATCAATACCGAAGACTTTTCTGCCGCTGTCGATTATCTGTCGAACAGGAAGGACGTTGAACCGGAACGCGTCGGCATCATCGGCATCTGCGGCTGGGGCGGTATGGCGATCAACGCGGCGGCTATGGATACGCGCATTAAGGCCACCGTGGCATCCACCATGTACGATATGACCCGCATCGCGGCAAAAGGATACTTCGATGAGGCGGACAGCGCGGATGCAAGATACGAAATGAAGAAGGCGTTCAACGAGCAGCGTACGAAAGACTATGCGGCCGGCAGCTATGCACTTGCAGGCGGCGTCGTGGATCCGCTGCCGGATGATGCACCGTGGTTTGTGAAAGACTACTATGCATATTACAAAACGGAACGCGGCTATCATCCCCGTTCGCTGAATTCTAACAATGGCTGGAATGTGACCTCTTCATTGTCACTGATGAACATGCCGATCCTGCAGTATGCGAGCGAGATCCGCAGCGCGGTCATGGTGCTGCATGGTGAAAAAGCGCACTCCCGCTACTTCGGGGAGGATGCGTTCAAAATGCTCGAGGGAGAGAACAAGGAACTCGTGATCGTTCCCGGTGCGACACATGTCGATCTGTATGATCAGAAAGACATCATTCCGTTCGACAATGTGCAGCAGTTCTTTGAGGAATATCTGAAATGAAGATCATTATACTGAACGGCAGCCCGCGGCCTGACGGCAACACAGCTGCCATGATCAATGCCTACAGAAAAGGTGCGGAAAGCGCAGGGCACAGCGTGAGTGTCTTTGATATCTGCAGGATGAATATCAAGGGATGTCTGGCCTGCGAATACTGTCATACAAAAGCATTCAGGACCTGTGTCCAGCAGGATGATATGCAGAAAATCTATCCGTTGCTGGATGAGGCGGAAATGATCGTTCTGGCATCACCGGTCTACTACCACGGTTTTTCCGGGCAGCTGCAGTGCGCGATCAACCGCATCTATGCACCCGGGTACCCGAAGAAACTGCGGAAAGCTGCGCTGCTGCTTTCCTCCGGATCGGATGGTGTCTATGACGGGGCGGTCTATACATATCGGAACTCCTTCATTGACTATCTGCATCTGGAAGATATGGGCATTTTCACAGCCGCCGGGGAAGAGAACAAGTCCGAAGCAATGCTCGCCCGCCTGACCGCCGCCGGTGGTGCGCTCACAGACCCGGACGATCACAACATCGCCAGACTGGCGATTTCGTCGGGAGATGTGACCGTGAAGGCAAAACTCAACAACACGATAGCTGCCAGAGACCTGATGAACCGCCTGCCGATGACTGTTGAGGGATATGACTCAGGTGTCGATTACTGCTGTTCCTGCGAAGATGGCATGATCGACGAGCGGGAGATGCAGGATGGCTGGAAAAACGGGGATATCAATTTGTCCGGCGGCTGGTTTGCGATCCTTTACGGCGGAGAGGAACAGTCTTCGGCCTATCACCAGATGATCGTTGCTCATCTTTCAGAGGAAGATAACTGTCTGATCCGGGCGCTTCCTAAAGAAACGATGTTCAGATTGTCTCTTGAAGAACCGTACAGGAGCAAGGCATGAGGAAACTGATTTTGACAGGTTTGCTGCTCATAGCCCTGCTGATGGCGGGCTGCGGCGGCGAAGCGCCGGAAGAAGTCTCGGCTGCGGACGCTGTACCGGCTGAGAAGAAGGAAGCGGCAGAAGTTGAAACAACAGAAGAAGAGAATATGGAGAATACTATGCGGCTATTGATCGGAGAAACGGAAGTCCCTGTGACATGGGAAGAAAACGCATCCGTGGATGCGCTTAAGGGCCTGTGCCCGCTCACGATCCGGATGTCCATGTACGGCGGGTTTGAGCAGGTCGGCTCCATCGGACAGAGCATCGCGCGTGATGATCAGCAGACATCGACTGACTATGGCGATATCGTGCTGTATTCAGGAAACCAGATCGTGATCTTCTACGGCACGAACAGCTGGGCGTATACGCGGCTCGGACATGTTGAACTGTCGCAGCAGGAGATGCGGGATCTG
>JAILFI010000143.1 GCA_024697655.1 Clostridiales bacterium | reverse complement strand
GAACAGTACGCTGTATCCTTTGCAGCAGGGCTTGCCAAAGCAGGAATGAAACCCGTTGTTGCGGTGTATTCGACATTCCTGCAGCGCGCTTACGATCAGATCCTCATCGATGTCTGCCTGAATGAACTCCCTGTCGTCCTGGCGATCGACCGCTCCGGCAACGTGGGCGGCGACGGGGAAACGCATCACGGACAGTTTGATATTTCTTATCTTTCGCACATGCCGCATATGACGGTCCTGTCTCCCCGCGACGGAGAGGAACTGGCTGCGATGCTGCAGTATGCCGTCTCTCTGGGCGGTCCCTGCGCCGTCCGTTATCCGCGCGGCGCGGCACCGGAACTGCCGTTCCGGCATATCCCGCTGACGGAAGGGGCACAGGTGCTGGCGGTCGGCGCGGACTGCGAGATCTGGGCTGCCGGCGATATGATGAAGAATGCCGCACAGATCGCGGAAGGACTGCGCGCCAAAGGCGTCCGCACCGGTCTGGTGGATCCGCGTATCCTCAAGCCGCTCGATGAAAACGCATTGCTCGCATCGGCAGACCGCACCCGTCTGATCGTCACCCTCGAGGACAACGTCGCAGCAGGCGGTTTCGGCGAAACGGTCGCTGCCAGACTCTGTAACCACCCGATTCAGGTCCTGCATGTCAGCTGGCCCGATGCGTTCATCGAACAGGGAACGACCGCGCAGCTGCAGGACAGATATGGTTTTAACAAAGACGAACTGATAGAAAGGATCGTGGCTACTCTTGAAAACAAGGCTTGATATCTGGCTCACTGAACACGGGTATTTCCAGAGCCGCGAGAAAGCAAAAGCAGCCATCATGGAAGGCATCGTCTTCGTGGACGGCCTGCGCGTCGACAAGGCGGGCACTCCGGTCAAAGAAGACGCCGCCGTGACTGTGAAAGAAAGCGGCTGTCCCTATGTGAGCCGCGGCGGTCTCAAACTGAAAAAAGCCATCGACACCTTCGGATTTTCCCTGCAGGATGCAGTCTGCGTCGATATGGGGTCTTCCACGGGCGGGTTCACAGACTGCATGCTCCGGGAAGGCGCTTCGCATGTCTTCGCTGTCGACGTCGGATACGGACAGCTGGACTACAAGCTCAGGATCGATGACCGTGTCACTGTTATGGAAAAGACGAACATCCGGTACATGGATCCGGCGTTGATCGAACCGAAAGCGGACTTTGTCAGCATCGACGTCTCGTTCATTTCCACAGCGCTGATCTTTCCGATGGCAGCCAGAGTCACAAAGGACGAAGCGGCCGTGGTCTCGCTGATCAAACCGCAGTTCGAAGCCGGCCGCGAACAGGTCGGCAAGAACGGGATCGTCCGGGATGCTGCCGTACACCGCGAAGTCATTGACAAGGTGCTCGGGTATGCGGCTGACAACGGCTTTATGCCCGCCGGCCTGACCTACTCGCCGATCAAAGGTGCCAAGGGGAATATCGAATATCTGGTCCTCCTGAAAAAAGGAGGCTGCGAAGCACAGCCGCTGCCGGACGATGCCGCTGCAAAGGTTGTCGAAGAAGCGCATGCTGCGCTGAAAAACAAGGCGGAATGAACCGCCCGCGCCGGGAACGCGCCCGGCCGCTCCAATCGTTCATCCTTATTGCTCAACAAGTGCAATGTCACACATATAAGCGCTTCCGCGAGGCGCTGGAAAGGAATGCATCATGAATCTATCCCAGAAAGTACAATCCATGCAATACTCGCCGATCCGCCGTTTCAACAAATTCGCATTCGATGCGGAAGCAAACGGCAAGACGGTCTATCACCTCAACATAGGTCAGCCGGACATCGAAACACCGGCTTGCTATATGGACGCGATCCGCGCCTTTGACGAGAAGGTCATCGCCTACGCCGAATCCGGCGGGATGAACGTTCTCCATGACGCGGTGATCAAGTACTTCCAGCGGTTTGACATCGAACTGGAAAGAAAGGATATCCTCGTTACCAACGGCGGCAGCGAAGCACTTTCCATGATCTTCACGACCATCCTCGACCCGGGCGACAACGTCCTCGTTGCGGAACCGTTCTACACGAACTACTCGACCTTCGCGGCACAGGCGGGCGGCAGCATCAAACCGATCACTACAGTCGCCGAGGAAGGCTACCATTACGCATCCAGAGAGAAGATCGAAGCGGCTATCGACGAAAAGACCCGCGCGATCTGCTGTATCACCCCCGGCAACCCGACCGGCAATGTGCTGACACTCGAAGAGATGCGCCTTGTCTGCGAGATCGCCAAAGAGCATGATCTGTGGGTCATCGCCGACGAAGTCTACAGAGAATTCGCTTACGACGGCAGAGCCGTTACTTCCTTTATGATGCTGCCCGAATACGCGGACCGCGTGCTGGTCGTCGACAGCGTTTCCAAGCGCTTCTCCGCCTGCGGCGCGCGCATCGGTTTCATCCTCAGCAAGAGCGGCCTCTTCATGGACAGCGCCATGAAGATCGCGCAGGGCAGACTGTGCTCTCCGACGGTCGACCAGGTCGGCGCAGCAGCACTTTACACGCTGCCGCAGAGCTACTACGACGAAATGAAAGCCGAATACGAAGGCCGCCGCGACGTCGTCTACGAAGAACTCATGAAGATCCCGGGCGTTGTCTGTCAGAAACCCGGCGGCGCGTTCTACATGACCGCCAAACTGCCGGTCGACAGCGTGGAGGACTTCCTGATGTTCCTGCTGACCGAATTCGACGACAATGGCGAGACCGTCATGTTCGCACCGGCGGAAGGCTTCTACGCGACACCGGGGCTTGGCAGAGATGAAATGCGTATCGCCTATGTACTCAAGCAGGCGGACCTCAGAAGAGCCGTCGAACTCATCCGTCTCGGCATCGAGGCATATAACAGAAAATAGGAGATACAATGGCCTTATCGCCCATGATGAAGCAGTATATGGAGATCAAGGAAGCGCATCAGGACTGCATCCTGTTCTTCCGCGTCGGGGACTTCTACGAGATGTTCTTTGACGATGCCAAACTTGCTTCGAGAGAACTGGAACTCACTTTGACCGGCAAATCCTGCGGACTGGAGGAGAGGGCGCCGATGTGCGGCGTTCCTTTCCACAGCGCGGATACTTATGTGGCGCGCCTGGTCGAAAAGGGGTACAAAGTCGCGATCTGTGAACAGACCGAGGATCCCGAGACCGCCAAAGGGCTCGTGGAACGGGAAGTTATACAGATCATTACCCCCGGCACGATCACCAACGGCGCCATGCTGGAAGACGACGAGAACAACTACCTGGCCTCCTGCTATATCGACAGCAGGGGGACGGGTTTCTGTTACTGTGATGTTTCCACGGGCGAGATCTATGTCACGGAATTCTCCGGCCTGTCCCGCAATGAAGCGCTGGACAATGAGATCATGCGCATCCGCGCCAGGGAGATCCTGCTCAACGAAAAAGGGGACATCTACTATGATCCGCAGCGGCCGGAAGCCATGGCGGATACCTATCTGACCAGACTGCCGGAAGAGCAGTACACGCTTCCCGCCGCACGCAAAGCCGTCCTCCGGCAGTTCCGCGCGGAAGATCCCGAAGAACTCTCGCTCGGCGGCAAACGCCACGCCATCATTGCAGCAGGCGTTCTGCTGGGCTATCTTGAACAGACGCAAAAACACAGCATGGATCAGCTGATCGTGCTGCACACTTATGAACTCGGCAACCATATGACGCTCGACCGGGCGACCATCGCCAATCTCGAGCTGACCGAGACCATCTTTGACCGCAGACTGCAGGGATCCCTGCTCGGCGTGCTCGATCATACGCACACCGCCATGGGCGCCAGGAAACTCAAAAAATGGCTGCGCGAGCCGCTCAACAGCCTGCCTGAGATACAGGACAGACTGGACGCGGTCGAAGAACTCATGGACGACCCCATACTCCGCAACAACATCACGGAAGGGCTGAAAGTCGTCTACGATTTCGAGCGGCTTTCCACGCGCATCGCCTGCGGCAACGCCAACGGCAAAGACATGATCGCCCTGCGCAATTCTCTTTACGCGCTGCCGGAGATCAAATTCGACTTGCTGGACCGCGAAGCACCGCTGCTGAAAGAACTAGGCGACAAGATCGACACCTGCGACAAAGTCTACTCACTCATCGACGAAGCCATCGTGGAGGATCCGCCGTTCACCGTGAAAGAGGGCGGACTCATCAAACCCGGCTACGCGCAGGCGCTCGACGAAATCAAAGATTCGATCAAGGATGCCAAGGCGTGGATCGCGGGACTGGAAGCAGTGGAACGCGAAAAGACCGGCATCAGCAATCTGAAAGTCGGCTACAACAAAGTCTTCGGCTATTATCTGGAGATCACACGGTCCCAGTACGACAAGATCCCGGAGCACTACATCCGCAAACAGACACTCGTCAACGCGGAGCGGTTCATCATTCCCGAACTCAAGGAAAAAGAAGATCTTGTCATGAACGCGGAAACGCGCATCAACAAGATGGAATACGAACTGTTCCAGGAAATCCGCGAGACCATCAAAGGCTATATCGCGAAGATCCAGACCACTGCGCAGTGCATCTCCACGCTGGATGTCCTTGCGTCCTTTGCGGATGTCAGCGAGAAGAACGACTACCGCAAACCCGAGATGAATGAAGGGGACAGCATCCTCATTGAGAGGGGCAGACATCCCGTGATCGAGCAGATGCTCCGCAACGGGACATTCGTGTCCAACGACGTCCTGCTCGACAGAGACGCAAGGTCCCTGCTCCTGATCACAGGTCCCAATATGGCCGGCAAATCGACCTACATGCGCCAGACCGCTGTCATCGTACTGATGGCGCAGGCCGGCTGCTTCGTTCCGTGCGAACGGGCGGTCATCGGGATCGTCGACCGGATCTTCACCCGCATCGGCGCCGCAGACAACCTTTCGCAGGGCAAGAGCACGTTCTTCGTCGAAATGAGCGAACTGGCGTACATTCTGGAAATGGCGACCGAAAAGAGCCTCATCCTGCTCGACGAGATCGGCCGTGGCACGAGCACCTACGACGGTCTGTCGATCGCGTGGGCGGTCTGCGAATACCTGTGCAGCCCGGAGAGAAAGATCCGGACCATGTTCGCATCCCATTACCATGAACTGACCGATCTCGATAAAAAACTCCCCGGACTGACCAATCTCAACGTCGACGTCAGCGAGGAGAACGGCGAGATCGTCTTCCTGCATAAGATTGTGGAAGGCAGCGCCAGCAAGAGCTACGGCATCCAGGTCGCCAAACTGGCAGGCGTCCCGAAGGAACTGCTGGAAAACGCCACCCAGAAACTCAATGAAATGGAAACAAGAGAGGAAGAGATGTACGGCGACCAGGGCCACCAGATCTCATTCTTCAGATAGGAGTACCCATCTATGATCCGCATCCTCGATCAGGATATCGCCAATAAGATCGCAGCCGGAGAGGTCATCACAGGACCTTCCGCCGTTGTGAAGGAACTCGTCGAGAACGCCATCGACGCGGGTGCAGACCGGATCACGGTCGAGATCCGCGCGGGCGGCAAGGAGATGATCCGCGTCACGGACAACGGCAGCGGCATCCCGGAGGGCGAAGTAGAACTCGCCTTCGAAAAGCACGCGACCGGCAAGATCGTGACCGAAGAGGACCTTGAAAACATCGGTACGCTGGGGTTCCGCGGCGAAGCGCTCGGCAGCATCGCCACGGTTTCGGATCTGGAGATGATCACCCGCACCGCTGACCAGACAGCCGGCGTCCGGCTCCTGATGGAGCAAGGCAAAGTGACCGGAAAGAAAAGCATCGGGTGCGAACAGGGGACGACCATCACCGTGATGCACCTCTTTTACAATACGCCCGCCCGCCTCAAGTTCATGAAGAGCGACCGTGCGGAAGCGGCGCTCGTTTCGGACTTTCTCTCAAAAGCAGCGATCGCCTACCCGGAGATCCGTTTCAAGTTCATCAGCAACGACAGGATCCTCTTCAACACAAGGGGAAAAGGCGACAGTCTGGCTGCTATCATGACCGTTTACGGCGGCTCCCTGTCAGGCAAACTCATCCCCGTCGAAGCGGAAACCCCGGACGGCACGATGTCGATGCGCGCTTATATGGCGGATCCAATGGAAAACCGTCCCAGCCGCAAAATGCAGATCTTCTTCGTCAACGGGCGTCTCGTCCACGACAAGACGATCGAAGACTCCGTGTCCGCCGCCTACAAAGGCAGGATGTTCGCCGGCAGATATCCGGTGGTCTTTCTGTTTCTGGAGACAACGCCGGATAAACTCGACGTGAACATCCACCCGAGCAAAGACAAGGTCCGCTTCTACGATGCCGAAGCAACGTCCGCATTCATCCGCGACAATCTGCTCCGCGGACTTGCGACCAAAGACCTCGTCCCGCATCTGCACGTGCGCCGGGAATCGCTCTTCGAAGACGTCGACGCGGAAGAACCTGATGAAAAAGAAACCGCGAAAAGCGTTGAAAACGGCGCTCTGCGAGAAGAAACCGTGCAGACGGACAGCGAGCCGTCTCAGGCGCAAAAAGCGCTCAGACCGGCGTTTAAAGCCCCTGCAAGCGATGCGCACAGCGGGGCAGGCGCGTTCAGCCGCACATCCGTACAGGAGGAGGTCGACGTCAAAGCGATGCTGGCTGCACTCCGCAGTGATGCCGGGAGTGAACCGGCAGCGGTACAGACCGATGCCGCGCCGCTCGACAGACCATTTGACTTTACACAGCTGATCCCCATGGGGATCCTGTTCGACACGTATATCGCCGCCAAAGACGATACAAGCCTCTATCTGATCGACCAGCACGCAGCGCATGAGCGCGTCCTGTTCGAACAGATCATGCAGAGTTTCAGAGACCGCGCCGGAGAAAGCCAGATGCTGCTCGTCCCGGTCACCTTTGAGACTGCCGCAGGGGACACCGGCTGGCTTAAAGGGCTCGCCGGGATCGGCTTTGAGATCGAGGACTTCGGCCCCGGCACCTATCTGATACGCGCGGTTCCGCTGTCCTTCACGGAGGTCGATGTTGAGCGGTTCCTCAACGACTACGTACTTGAATACAAAAAAGGCGATCTCGTCGGTGAAGACCTCCATGACCGCATCGCCACGATGGCCTGCAAAGCGGCTGTCAAAGCGCATGACAAACTGAAAGAGGAAGAAGTCACCGCGCTGCTGCAGGCGCTCGCGAAGTGTCAGAACCCGTTCGCCTGTCCGCACGGAAGGCCGACCTTCCTGCGCATGAGCCAGAGCGAGATCGAACGGGATTTCAAGAGGAAGTAGCGATGAACAAGCCTGAGATCCTGGTCATCGCAGGACCGACCGCCGCCGGTAAGACCGCTGTCAGCATCGCGATGGCAAAGCGGTACGGCGGGGAAGTGGTCTCCTGCGACAGCATGCAGTTATATAAATACATGGATATCGGCAGCGCCAAACCGTCTCCGGAAGAAATGGACGGGGTCCCGCATCACATGATCGACGTGATCGATCCGCGCGAAGACTTCTCCGTTGCGGTCTATCAGGAGATGGCTAAAGCGGCGATCGCGGACATTCTCGAACGCGGCAGACTGCCCGTTATCTGCGGCGGGACAGGGCTGTATCTGAACGCGCTCCTCTACGAGATGGATTTCGGGCCTTCCCGGCGCGACAGCGACTACCGGAGAGACCTTGAGAAACTGGCTGAGGAGAAGGGGGAAAAAGCGCTTCACGCACGGCTGGCCGCCGTCGATCCTGCTTCAGCGGAAAGGATCCACCCGCACAACATAAAACGCGTGATCCGCGCGCTCGAAGCGGCGGAACTGGACGGCAGACCGCTGACCGCCTTCGAAAACGTCCGCAAAAGAAGCGATGCCTATACCGCCAGACTTCTCGGCGTCACCTGGGACCGGCCTGTTCTCTACCGGCGCATCGACGAACGGGTGGACCGGATGCTCGCGGCGGGACTGGAAAAAGAAGTGCGCGGCCTGATGGCGCGCGGCTTCACATCGGACGACATCGCCATGAAGGGGATCGGCTATAAAGAACTGATCGATCATTTCAACGGACTGTATCCGTACGACGAAGCAGTCCGGCTGATCAAGCGCAACACCAGGCATTACGCCAAGCGGCAGATGACCTGGTTCAGAAAATACGAAGATATGGTCTGGTTCAACGGATCGGCATATCCGGATCCCAAGAGCTGGCTGGAGGATATGTACGCATGGGCAGACAAAAGGTCCTGAAAGTCCATAACAAGAGCGACAAGCCCGACAACGTCGTCATGAAGGAGCAGCGGATCGTCGCGGACTGCGAAGAACTGCAGAAACAGCTCCCTGTATTCATGGCCGGCTACTTCGCGTACCTGCGGGGCAATGTGCTCCCCATGACCAGGCGCGCGTATCTGCAGGATGTGCTCTTCTTCTGCAAGTATCTGATCGCCGAGACCGACCTGACCGAAGCCGCAGAGCCAAGCCGTATCACAAGAAGCGAATTCAACCGCATCAAAGCGGTGGACGTCAACCTCTTCATCGACTGGTGCCGGCGGTATACGGTGGAAGAGGAAGACTCGATGATCATCTACGAGAACAACAACAAAACACTCGCCCGCAAGAAATCTTCTGTCTCTGTCCTCTTCAAGCAGCTTTACCGCGATGAGGTCATCGAAAAGAACATCACGGACGGGTTCGATCCGATCCGCGTCCCCAAACCCGGAGAACGCGAGATCAAGGCGCTCCAGGACGACGAAGTGATGATCATGCTGGACGCGGTCACGAACGGAGAAGGACTCACGAAGAAAGAGCACCAGTTCTGGGAGAAGACCAAATACCGCGACAAAGCGATCCTCGTCCTGTTCCTGACTTACGGGCTGCGCCTGTCCGAACTGCAGCAGCTCAACGTCAGTTCGTTCAACTTCCAGAGAGGGGAGTTCCTGATCTACCGCAAGCGCGGCAAGGAGTCCACGATGCCTCTGAACAGGTCTGTTGCGGCGGTCCTGCAGGATTATCTGGAACTGGAACGGCCAAAAGAGGAATCGCTCAGCGAAGAAAACAAAGACGCCCTGTTCCTGTCTCTGCGCGGCTCGCGGATGACCGAGCGGCAGATCCGGGAACTCGTTAAGAAATACACCGCCATCGGGATGCACACGTCCCGGCATGCCGGGTACAGCCCGCACAAACTGCGCGCCACGACGGCCACCAGCCTGATCGGCCGCGGCAACTCGATCTTCGACGTACAGGCGCTGCTGGATCACGAGCAGGTCACTACAACGCAACTGTACGCGCGGCACAAGATGAACGTCAAACGCGATCTCGTCAATGATATGGAATGGGAACTCGAACGGCGGGAAGGCACTGAAGAAACAGAGAAACTGGCGGCACTGGCACAGACTGCCGGGACCGGATCATCCGGCTCTGAAGATGAATGAGAATAAGGGGGGAATCCATGCATTTCATTGGCAGACAGTATAAAGAGACCTGGCGGTTCATCGGCAAAGACCTGCGGTGGATCTTCCTCGGCACGATCGTCTTTTTTATCGCGTTCATCGTCCTGACCGATCTGTTCTTCAACAATCACCCGGAAGAGATGAAGCAGGTCATAGACACGTTTTCAGCGACGGTCGAAGAGATCTCGCCTGACGGAGAAATCTCAGCGCCGCATTTGTTTCTCAACAACTTAAGAGCCTGCGCGGTAGCGGTGCTCCTCGGCCTGATCCCGTTCCTGTTCGTGACGGCCCTCACGCTGATCGCGAACGCGGCGGTCATGGGCGCGGTCGGAGCCATGTACAGAATGACCGGCCGCTCGGTCGCCGTCATGTATCTCGCTGGCATCCTGCCGCACGGGATCTTCGAACTGCCGGCGATCCTGCTGTCCATTTCAATGGGACTGTACATCTGCTACTGCCTGGTCAAACGCATCTGCGAAGGGCGGTACAACCGCGGCATCGTCAAGAAAGCACTGGCAAACAGCCTGCGGACATTCCTGTGCCTGATCGTGCCGCTTCTGGCGGTAGCGGCGCTGATCGAGACCTATGTCACGCCGATCCTTCTGACCCATTTCATTTGATCATACAACGGGCTGCCCGGCAGCCCTGCAGGAGATATCACTTATGCACACAGACATCAGAGAGCGGTTCCTTAAAAGCACCGGGATCCATCCGGCGATCCTCGCTGCCGTGGAATCCGCTGAAGAAAAACTCGCCGCCGGCGCGAAAACACGCAGAGAGATCGCCGGCTACAATCAGAACAAAGTCCTCGCCGCAATGCGCAGGCACCGTCTCAGCGACATGCATTTCGGATGGAACACCGGTTACGGCTACGACGATCCCGGCCGGATGATCACCGAAAAGATCTATGCGGAGGTCTTCGGGACCGAAGCCGCGCTCGTGCGCACCCAGATCGTCAACGGCACCCACGCGCTGTCGCTGGCCATCAGCGGCGTGCTGCGGCCGGGCGATGAACTCATTTACGCAACAGGCGGTCCGTACGACACGCTGGAAGAGACGATCGGGATCCGCGGGGAAAACAAAGGCAGTCTGAAGGACTACGGGATCCGCTACAGGCAGATCGAACTGCGGGAAGACGGCACGATCGATCTGGAAGCGCTTCTTGGCGCACTGAACGATCACACAAAAATGGTCGGTCTGCAGCGCGCGACCGGCTATGCGTGGCGCAAGGCGATCACGATCCCCGAGATCGAAGCCTGCGTCAAAGCAGTCAAGTCAGTACGTCCGGATATCCTGATCTTCGTCGACAACTGCTACGGCGAATTCCTCGATATTCAGGAACCGACCGATGTCGGTGCCGATCTGATGGCAGGCTCCCTGATCAAGAACCCGGGCGGCGGGCTGGCGCTTTCCGGCGGTTATATCGTCGGCAGAGAACCGCTCATCGAGCAGGTGGCTGCAAGGCTTTATGCCCCCGGCATCGGCGGGGAATGCGGTCTGACATTCGGACAGACGCGTTCTATCCTGCAGGGCCTCTTCATCGCTCCGCACGTTGTGGCAGGCGCTCTGGAAGGGGCGGAACTGCTCGGTCAGGTCGGCCGCGACCTTGGTTTTCCGGTCTGTCCCGCACCGGGAGAAGCGCGCAGCGACATCATCCAGGCAATCGAACTGGGGTCGGAAGAAGCCATGGTCTCGTTCTGCAAAGGCGTACAGAGCGCTTCTCCGGTCGATGCGTTCGTCGATCCGGAGCCGTGGGCGATGCCCGGTTACGATGATCCTGTCATCATGGCGGCAGGTGCGTTCGTACAGGGAAGCTCGATCGAGCTCAGCGCCGACGGACCGATCAGAGCGCCTTATATCGTATATTTTCAGGGCGGTCTGACCTATGACCACGCCAGATTCGGCGTCATGAAGGCGTTCCAAAAGATGTATGAGGACGGCTTGCTGGCTCTGCCGCAGGCATGACACACCAGTTTCCGCTGTCCGTTTTCGTTGAATTTTCAACATTTTAATTATTGTTAACCATAATTACTTTACGTATATATTCAAAAAATCGTTGCCAAAGCGGTTCTCAGGACGGGATCTGACTATGAAAGACGCACAGACAAAGAAAGAACGCCGGGCAAAACTGAAAAAGATCTTTACGATCCTCAAACTCGTGCTCCTGATCGCGATCATCGTGGCAGTCCCGCTGTATATCTTTATGTGCCACCGGGACTGGATCGAGACAATGAAAGACCTCGACCGGGTGCGTCTTCTGATCGAGAACTACAACGGCATCGGCGGCGCCTTTGTGTATATGGGCGCCCAGATCATCCAGATCATCATCAGCGTCATCCCGGGGCAGGCGCTGCAAATAGCAGCGGGCTTTATGTTCGGGTTTCCGATCGCCTTGCTGCTGTCTGTGATCGGCGCGGTACTCGGATCTACCATCACGTATTATCTGGGTAAACTGCTGGGACGCGACGCCATGCATCTGCTTTTCGGTGAAGAGACGATCAACACCTATGTGGAACGCATGAACAGCCGCAAAGCCGCTGCCATCGTCTTTCTGATCTATCTGATACCAGGCATCCCAAAGGATGTCGTCAGTTACGCCGCCGGGATCTCGGACATGAAACTGCGTCCGTTCCTGTTCCTGTCCACGGTCGGACGGCTGCCCGGTATGATCGGAAGTCTCCTGATCGGCAGACAGATCTTTACCGGCGATTATCATATCGCCGTCATCATCGGCATCGTTGCCGTTATTGCGTTCACACTCGGCGTAGTCTTCCGCAAACGACTCATGGACTGGTTCGACCGGGCATACGTGAAGATCTACGCGGTCGATGAGCAAATGACCGAAAAACATGCTGTCAAACATGAACAGCATGTTGAAAAACGCGAAGAATGGCTGGAACAGCACGCGGATTCCAAGGTCGCGAAGATCGCGGAAAAAGCGAGAAGAAATGTGAAGGATAATATGAAGGAGGACCCCCATGAAAGGTAAGATCGCACTGTGTCAGATGATTTCCAGACCGTCCGTTGAAGACAACTACAGCGTCGCCCGTGATCTGCTCGCCGAGGCAGGCCGGCAAGGTGCTGATATCGCTGTTCTGCCGGAGATCTGGACGACACGGTATTCCCCGAAAAACTGCCTGGAAAACGCGGAAGAACCCGGCGGACGGGCTTACACGCTGATGCAGGCGGTGGCCAGAGAGCACCAGATGTATGTGTTCGGCGGATCCGTACCGATCCGTCACGCGGAGAAGGTCGACAATACCTGCTTTGTCTTTGATCCGCACGGGGCAGAGATCGGCAAATACGACAAATGCCATCTGTTTGATATCGAAGTGGACGGCGTTGTTTCCGCACAGGAATCCGCCCACACCGTGCCGGGCGATCATCCGCTCGTTGTCGATACCGCCTTCGGGAAGATCGGCGTCCTGATCTGCTATGACCTGCGTTTCCCGCAGATGTTCTTCAAACTGGCGGATATGGGTGCCGAGATGATCATCCTGCCGGCAGCGTTCCACATCGACACAGGCAAAGCGCATTGGGATATCCTCACACGCGCCCGCGCCGTCGACACACAGGTCTATATGGCTGCGGTCGGCTGTGCGACAGACCGCGATGCGTCGTTTGTGACATACGGTCACTCCCGGCTTGTCGATCCCTGGGGGACTGTCGTCGGAGAAATGGGGGAGGAAGAAGGCGTTCTGGTGCTGGATTTTGATACCGAGCAGGTTTCCAGAATCAGAAAACAGCTGCAGGCGCTCCGTCACAGAAGGCCGGAACTATATAAATAAACGTTGAAATTTCAACGATATATCTGCTTTTCGAAAAACGAACTTTTGTTCGTTTTTTCTATTGACAAAACACGAACATATGTTTATTATTTAAATACGAACAAACGTTCTTTTAAAGTGTTTCAAAGGAGTGATTGAAATGACAATGAGATACATGGTGCGTTCCAGGATCCGCTTTACATTATTCGTCGCGCTCAGCATCATCATCACTGTGTCCGCACTCAATCTGCTGATCGGTACGACTACGCAGGTCAGCGGCTCGACTGCAGCGTCTTACAAGACCATCGAGATCTGCGCCGGAGATACGCTTTGGGTCATCGCAGACGAATACATGCCGGATAATATGGATCCGCGCGACGCGATCAACGAACTCCGCGTGATCAACGGTATGGCGCAGACCGACCAGCTGGTTGCAGGCCAAAAGCTGCTGGTACCCGAAATCTGATTAAAAAGGCAAGGACCGGGAATACCACACGGTATCAAAAAACGCCTTAAATCGAAAAATAGAGCCTCGCTTTTTTGAGGCATTTCCAAAAGCTCATTCTCAAACCCGATCCACAGTGATCAATGAAAAAACGCCGGCCGGATGCAGCAGATGCATAAGGCAAGCGTTTTTTCATAACTGCAGATAGATCGGCTATAGATATATCCATGAATGATAAACACGGGGAATTATCATCACATGATATTTAATAACAGATAATCAGAAAGGCAACAGATAA
>JAILFI010000042.1 GCA_024697655.1 Clostridiales bacterium | reverse complement strand
AGGTGTCCATGAAGACATCTTCTTCCGGATGGTAGTACGCGATGACCAGAATGGACTTCGCCATCTCCGGCCAGGCGACCACACCTTCCGGCAGACCTGTCTCGTACTCGACAGCGCCGACGCGGTCGATGTGCGGCCGCTTGGGCATCATGACGAACGACGGCATGGTCTTGAGGTCTTCGATGTTGGCGATGCCGGCAGCGCAGGCACCGCTTTCGATCGCTTTGTCAATGATGCTTTGTGCGATTGCTTTCTTGTCCATAATTGGGTTCCTTTCAGGCTGCAGCGGCGTGCCGGTGCAGCTTCCTGTCCGCAGCGATTCCTCTCCGCGGCGCTCCCCGGATAAAGCGACTCCCGCGAAAGAGCCGCCGTTGCAGCGATCGCATTGGACAGATTTCGCGGGAGATTCGTTCGTTTGACAGTTTTTTATTTCTCAGCTGCAGCAGCTGCCTGGAGCGCTTCCGCAGTGGGCTTGCAGTAGTTCGCACCGTACTTGATGCGGTTGTAGATGATACGGATGATCATGACGACCATGACGCCTTCGCCGACCCAGCCGGAGATGACCCAGACATAGTTCATGATGACATCATACGGAACGAGCATCGCAACGATGAAGCCGACCACAGTGCCGCCGACGACCAGCGCCTTGTACTTGGGCGTGCCGTCCTTCGCGAACGGAGCGATGGAGGACCAGAGCAGCGGGCAGGTGGTGGTGTACAGAGCTGCGAAGATCATCAGCGCATAGATGAAACCGAATCCGGAGAACATCTGGCTCGCGACATACAGGAACGGAACGTCGAGTGCTTCGACCGCTGTGATGTTGGCGATCATTGCAAGACCCATGATGACTTCCGCTGCGCCGACCAGCGTGTTGCCGATCGTCTGGCCGATCATGAGTTCCTTCATCGGATTCTCATTCTTGAGCTCGACCATGAAGTTCGGGTACCAGAGGATGGTGCTGGTAGCGAGGATGACACCTGCGATCAGCCAGCTGTTGGAGGCCTGCATGTGGTCGATCTCGCCGTTTGCAACGAGCTGCGCGCCTTCGTGCAGGCTGCCGTTCGCTGCGCCCTGGACGACTGCGATCAGGGAGATGATCAGCGCGATGCCGATGAGGACCGGACCGATCTTACTGATGATGTCGACGATCCTCTTCAGGCCGAACAGCGAGGTCAGGCAGCAGAGAGCCGCGATGATCAGTGCGCCGACCCACTTCGGAGCGCCGTACTGTTCATTCAGTGCGGAAGCCGCGCCGGAGTACATGACGATGACGCACATATACAGATAGAAAATGTAGAAGTAGTTGATAATAGTGCCGAGGATGTTGCCGAGGTAGTACTTCAGCACGCTCTCGCCGTCTTTCAGGCCAAATCTCTCAGATGCATAAGCAAAGCAGTAGAGACCGTATGCCATGGTCGCTGCGAAAGCAACACCGCCCAGGATGGACCACCAGCCGAATACGGAGAAGTACTGCATGACTTCCTGACCGGTGGCAAAGCCAGTACCGATGTTGAACGCGAGGACCGCGCCCATCACGGTAAAGACCGCTTTCCAGTTGATCTTCTTTTTCATAAGATTACCCTTCCCTTTGAAAACTCCAGAAAAACTGTTTGATAGAAAAAATGCGGTTAGATTCGTCAATTAGTTATAAAACGAATCGTTCTGTTGCTTTTATTATATCCTTTTGGAGCGATGCAAACAAGTGAAATATCTGAATATTTGTGTACTTTCTATGTACTGAAAAACAACAAAAAAACAACCCGCCGACAGACAGGCTGTTTTTCTGTTCTTATTCAACCACGCAGGTGGCCGTGGCCCTGCCTCAGTTCAGGAAATACTGCCGCAGCGCCCCGTTCAGCTCATCGATCACTTTGCGGTTGGCAGTGTAGAAAACGTTCTTCTTGCGCCGGTCCGCCCGGACAAGCCCCGCTTCCCGGAGGATCTTGAGGTGCACCGACACCGTGCTCTCCGCCAGCGACAAAAGATCCGCCAGCTGGCTGGTCGTCGCCTCCCTGCCCCACAGATACCGCATCATCTTGAGCCGCTGCTGATCGGCCAGGCCCTTGAAAGCACGGAAGATTTCTTCCGGCGGTTCCGCGATCTCTTCTTCCTGAAGCGGCACATACAGCGCCAGGATCAGTTCATCCGGAAGAATATTATAGGACAGCCGCCGCCCAAGGAAGGACGACAGGAAAAAGTGCACTTCCCGCAGGTGTTCGAGGTCGATCGGGAACTGTTTCTGGTCGTCAAAGATGAACTTGTTGACGCCGATGCGCGTGACATGGTCGAGGTCCTGCGAAAGCAGCGCCGCGATGTCCGTCAGGACGAGGCGCCCCTCCTCCCGCTGTGCCGTGCGCATGATATAGGGGGCGATCCGCTCCCATTCCGCACTGAAATAGCGATCCCAGAACCGCTCCAGGAATGCGGCGCACCGTTCCTTGAGCCCGGCCGGATCCGCGAAGATCTCCTCGATCGCGTCATCCGTCATGATCTGCCCGTACAGGTATTTCATGCGCTCGATGGCATATTCCTTGTTGTCGGCGAGCTGCGCCGTGTAGGGCGATTCCAGCTCGATCTCAAGACCCAGCATGTACAGGATGAAATCGTTGTCGCTGACCCCGCGGAATCGCTTCATCGCCTCCAGGAAATCGCCCTGGTGCAGCGTCCCGCTGCCGCTGTGCTGCAGCGCGCAGAACGGTCCGAAATCCATCAGGAACCGCAGCTGGTAGAAGCGGTCATACAACGCGTCCATCTCCTGCCACAGGCCCTCGCCCATGGCATCACGGACCTCCCTGATCCAATCCTCCCACTCGCTGTCGTTCTCCTCTTCTTTGAGTATGGAAAGACACGCGACCGTCTCCAGGAACGGATCGATATACAGGTCGACTCTGTAGTTCGGGCGGTTGACAATGTCTGTGATCTGCGGCATAACGGTCCTCCTGTCTGCTGATGCTGCAATCCGCCGGCTCGCTTCGGCACTTCCCGCCGGCTGCCCCCGGCATTTCATATCCGCCGGCTCGCTTCGACACTTCCCGCCGGCTACCCCCGGCATTTCATATCCGCCGGCCCACATCCAATTCAGACGCGCATTCAGCGGTCCGGATCTTTCAGTGCCGGCTTCTGAAAAAGGCGGTTGCAGCTGCCTCCGCCTTCATCATAGAACAATTTGCCGCATAATTCAATTCGTCAATTTGCGAATTGTTGTTGGTTTAATAATCTCCGTAATCCTCGGACATGTCGTACGCATCCGCCGCGCTGTCCGCGATCGCAACGAGTTCATCTTCATCCGGCACATGATCCAGGTTCAGGACCTCCGCCTCGATAGCCGCCATCGCATAGTCGCGGTCTTCCTCGCGCATGAGCCGCAGATTGTCCTGCGCCGCCATGACCGCCTCCCCGCGGTCCCAGCTGTCCCCGTCGAAATCCGCATCCTCCGGATCGATATCCAGATCATTCAAGTCATCCAGATCAACATCCGACCTGTCCAGATCGGTATCCAGATCATTCAAGTCAACATCCGACCTGTCCAGATCGATATCCAAGTCATCCAGATCGACCCCCGGCCTATCCAGACCACCTGGTTCAACTCCCGATCCAACCCGCCGGGATCTTCGCCGGATCTCCCGATCAGCCACCGATCTGGCCGGATCGATACCCCGGTCATCTAAGCCGACCACCGACCTAAAACTTCCATCTCTCACAGGCAGCCTGAGCCTCGTCCGCGCATAGTAGGCGTTCAGACCGACCACTTCGATCCCATCGGGCACGTTTTCCCGCGTTCTGCGATCGGCAAACTGCTCTTCCCCGGACCAACCGTCTGCAGGCGCATCGACAGGCCCGCGCAGTGTCTGCCAGGACGCTCTCTTTT
>JAILFI010000210.1 GCA_024697655.1 Clostridiales bacterium | reverse complement strand
CTCATCAGCGGCCTGGCGGACTCATCAGCGGCCTAGCGAAGGGAGTCACCTACGGCCCGGCAAAGAGACTCACCAGCGGCCCGGCGAAGAGACTCACCAGCGGCCCGGCGAACTAAAAGAGCCGGGCAGATCCCGGCTCTTCTGGTGGTGATTCTTGGCTTATATTCCTGCGCTCTTACTCGGCGAGCGCTTTCTCGATCCTGTCGAAGGCTTCCTTCAGGGTGTCGATGCCGACGGTGCAGGCGATGCGGACGTAGCCTTCGCCGCACTCGCCGAAGGCGTTGCCCGGCAGGGTCAGCACGTGAGCCTCGCGGAGGATCATGTCCGCCGCGTCGACGCAGTTCAGTCCGGTGCCTTTGATGTTGATGAAGAGATAGAAGCTGCCCTTCGGCGGGTAGATGACGCTGAGTTTCGGGATCTTGTTGATCCGCTCCGCTGCGTAGAACATTCTCTTTCTGTACTCTTCGACCATGGGCGGCTGCACTTCGTCTCTGTGGTGCAGGGCGAAGATGGCCGCGCGCTGGGAGATGGACGGCGCTGTGAAGACAACGTTCTCATTGATCTGCTGGACGATCTTGATGATGTAGTCCGGCGCGATGATGTTACCCACTCTCCAGCCGGTCATGGTGAAGTTCTTCGAGAAGGAGTTGATGATGATGGTCCGCTCTTTCATGCCCGGCAGCGACGCGAACGGCACGAACGGGTTCTGGTAACTGAAGGCGGTATAGATATCATCGGATACGACGATCAAGTCGTATTTCTCTGCGATCTCTGCGATCTTCTGCATGGTCTCCACGGTCAGGCAGTTTCCGGTCGGATTGCTCGGCGAGTTGATGACCAGGGCTTTGGTGCGCTCGGTGATCAGGCTTTCGAGTCTCTCCACATTGATTTGGAAGTCTTCCTCCTCATAGGTCGGAAGCTCGATCGGGATGCCGCGGGCCAGTTCCACCTGCTGTGGATACGGCGTGAAGAACGGCGCCTGAAGGATGACCTCGTCCCCGTCGTCGAGGATGGCTTCCAGCACAAGGTACATGGCAAGGCAGCCGGACGCTGCGACGAAGATCTCTTCGTCGACAATGTCCATATCATATTCTTCTTTATAAAAATCGATGATGGCTTGTCTGAGCTCCGGGTCCCCGCGGAAGTCCGTGTACTTCGTGTGCCCTGCCTTTGCGTCGGCGAAGGCAGCGTCGATGATCCGGAAGTCCGTGGTCAGGTCCGGGTCGCCCAGGGAAAGATCGATGACGTCGTCAAAGGACTTGGCCAGGACGTCTGACTGCCCCATGGCCGTGCTCTGATCCTTCCAGTAGCGTTTCGCGATAAATTTATGCTTCATTTCAATTCTCCATTTCTATGTATGGTGTTCTCTTCAACGGCGGGCGGGCTGTCGTCCGCACAGATTTTAACGGCACTGCGCAGGCTGCCGCATTGCGCCGGTTGCCACACTGCACCGGCTACCGCACGGCGCCGGATTCTTTCAGTGCTTTGATCTGCTCTTCTGTGTATCCCATGGACGAGAGGATTTCGTCCGTGTGCTCCCCGAGCGGTCCGGTCGGCTCATATTCCTTCCTGCCGTAATCGCTGAAGGAGATCGGCGGCGACGGCATCATGACGGTGGTGTGCTCCTCATCCGGGAACTCCACCGGCACCATGTATCCGTTCTCGATGGCCTGCGGATCCTTGCTGACTTCGTGCTGTTCGCGCAAAATCTCACACGCGCAGTTGTTCGAGCTTAAGTAGTCTCTCCACTCCTGGGCTGTCTTCGTCAGGAAGATCTCGTTGCAGACCTCGATGATATGTTTGATCGTATCCTTCTCCTGCATGACGGCAATGCTGGCGTAGTCAGGATCGGTGGCGTACTCCGGAATGCCGAAGAGGCCGTACCATTTCTCCCGGTCCATCTCGTACTCATTGCAGTAGACGCCGATCCAGCGGCCATCCTTGCAGAGATAGGTCTGGTTGAACGGGTCTGTCGGACGGAGCGGATCCGGGTTCATGTGTTTGTGGTCGAACTGGGTCTGGACGACGCCGATGGCGTTGCACCAGATGCCGTTCGCAAACAGCGAGATATTGACCTTCGTGCCTTTGCCTGTCTTCTCGCGGCCGTACAGAGCCATGAGAATGCCTGACAGGAATGCGCTGCTGGTGGCCATGTCGCCGAAGGCGTAGGTCGGCAGGAACGGGAAGGATCCCTTCGTCTGCCAGTCGCCCAGCGGGCCGGATCGCATCCAGAATGCGCTGATGTCGAAGCCCGGATCGTTGGCGGACGGTCCCTTGTCTCCGTAGCCCTTGAAGTGGGCGTAGATAAGACCGGGGTTCGTCTCCTTGATCGTCTCGTAATCCAGTCCGTTGCGGACAAGGGATTTCTCACGCACGTTGGTGACAAAGATATCCGCGTCATTGATGAGATCGATCAGGATCTTCTTCCCCTCTTCCGTCTTGTAATTCAGCGAGATGAATTTCTTGCCGCTGTTGTGGATGGTGAAAAGCGGATTCAGATCGTCATCGTAAGGGGTGTACTCATGCACGCCGCCGACACGCATGACGTCGCCGTCGAGGCCTTCGACCTTGATGACCTCCGCGCCGTAGGAACAGAGCATACGCGCTGTGGTAGGCCCCGCCACTACGGTACTCATCTCAACAACTTTGACCCCCTCGAGTGGGAGTGTGTTCGTTTCCATGTTGCCTCCTAGTAGTATCGTCGTATTGCCTTAAATCAAACCTGCTCTGCTGCTGCTTCCGCTCCCGCATCAAAGGCCGCAACATTCTTCGGATTGTTTTTGCCTTTCTTGTCGAAGTAATGGTTCATGCCGTCTCTGACGTGATTCACATCGTAG
>JAILFI010000077.1 GCA_024697655.1 Clostridiales bacterium | reverse complement strand
CGGGGAACCGGTCTATGTCGCGAAGGACATGCGGGAGAAGAAGATGCAGCGGGCGCTGCTGCATTTTAATAAAAAAGAGAATAGAGAGACCGTTCTGGAAGCGCTCCATGAGGCGCACCGGGAAGATCTGATTCCTGTGCTGCTCGGCAGACCCGGACACGCCGGGAAAAGAACACCGCATCACAATCAGACTGGGAAAAGAGCGCCCCGCGCAAAGAACGGGAAGCGGACACATAGGAAATCATGATCGATCTGAAACAACTCGACAGCATCATACAGGAGGCAAAGGACCGGGCCGGCGGGCTTAAGGCTGCCTGTGCCACAGGAGCGTCACAAAGCGCGCAGTCTTTTGATCTGCCGGACGGGAACATCCTGTATCAGGGCGATGGCCCGGCCGTCATGCAGGCGCTTGCGGCGAATGGCTGTGCGGGGCGTATGCAGTGCATCTATCTCGATCCGCCGTTTCTATCCGGGGCGGATTACCAGGCGACCGTATGGATCCGATCGGAAAAACTGGGGGAGGAGCTGTCCGTGAAGGTGCCTGCCTATGCGGATACCTGGCGCAAGAGCCACGGCGCGGATCAGAAAACGGCCTCCGGTGCAGCAGCCTATTTCCGTACATTGGCGGAGAGTCTTGTTCTGGCAAGAGAACTGCTGACGGACACCGGCCTTTTGTGGCTGCACCTTGACTGGCACAGTGTGCACTACGCGCGGGTGATGCTCGATGCGGTCTTCGGGGAAGAGCGATTCATCAACGAGATTATCTGGGAATACAAATCGGGCGGCAGCAGCAAGCGGCACTTCGCCCGTAAACACGACACGATCCTCGTGTATGCGAAGACGGCGGATTACCGGCTCCGTATCGGCAAAGAAAAATCCTACAACCGCGGCCTGAAACCATACCGGTTCAAAGGCGTGGAGGAATACGAAGACGAGACCGGCTGGTACACGCTGGTCAATGAAAAGGATGTCTGGTCGATCGACATGGTCGGGCGGACAAGCGCGGAACGCAATGGGTACGCGACGCAGAAGCCGATGGCGCTGATGGAACGCATCATCGCGGCATCCACGGAGCCGGGGGATCTGACAGGGGATTTCTGCTGCGGCAGCGGGGGCTTTCTTGAAGCGGCAGCAAGAGGAGGAAGACGGGCGGTAGGCTGCGATCAGAGCAGTCTGGCGCTGGCACTCACGGAGAAACGCCTGCGGGATGCCGGCATTCCATATACCCGGTATAACGTGTCGGTTGAAGAAACCGATACAACTAACCGTGAAGAAATCCCGGGCATTGTAAAACCAGGGGACAGGGCGGTCCTTGAACGAATCATCCGGGAGGATCCTGCCGCACTGACGCTTTTTCATGAAACAATGCCGGATGGAACAAGACGCACCGTCGATGTATTCGGTGCAGAGCACTTTGCATAGTATCAGCATAAAGGGAGACAATATGAAAGAAAGAACGGATATCTGCAGAGTGGCGCTCATTCAGGCGGAACCAGTGCTGTTTGACAAGCCTGCCTGCCTTGCAAAGGCATTGGGATTGATCAAAGAAGCGGCGGCGGAGAAAGCGCAGCTGATCGTATTCCCGGAGTTGTTCATCCCCGGGTATCCGGTGGGTATGAATTTCGGGTTCAGCATGGGCAAGCGTACCGAGGAGGGCAGAGAAGACTGGATGCGGTACCGCGATGCGTCTGTTGTTGCCGGAGACGATACGTTCAGTGCACTCGCGGAAGCGGCGAAAAAGGCAGGTGCCTATATCAGCATCGGGTTTTCCGAGCGCGACGCTGTTATCGGCACGCTCTACAACAGCAATGCTATTTTCGAACCGGACGGCACGTGGAAAGTGCACAGAAAGCTAAAACCGACCGGCTCGGAGCGGGTCGTCTGGGGCGATGCGAACAAGGATTATTTTCCGGTCACAGATACACCTTGGGGACCTGTTGGCAGCCTGATCTGCTGGGAGAGTTATATGCCTCTTGCCAGAGTTGCTTTGTATCAGAAAGGGATCACGATCTACATTTCCCCCAACACCAATGACAACCAGGAATGGCAGTCGACGATCAGGCATATCGCGATCGAAGGCAAGTGCTATTTCGTCAATGCGGATATGATCATCCGCAAGACATCCTATCCATCAGATCTCAACGAGCGGAAGGCCATCGACGAACTGCCCGATATGGTCTGCCGCGGCGGCAGTTCGATCATCGACCCGTACGGACACGAGGTGACGGAAACGGTCTGGGATGAGGAAACGATCCTTTATGCCGATCTGGATATGCGGCTACCGGCGGCTTGCAAGATGGAGCACGATGCGGTCGGGCATTACGCGCGGCCGGATGTGCTGGAACTGATCGTGCATGAAGAATAATCCATGTGAAGAAAAGGAGAAAGAACATGAAAGTATTAATGGTCAACGGCAGCCCGAAGAAAGAAGGAAACACTTCGCTGGCACTGGCGGAAATGGAGAAGATTTTCGCGGAAGAAGGCATCGAAGTCGTCAGCATGCATATCGGGAATAAGGATATTCGTGGCTGCATCGCCTGCGGCAAATGCGGTGAACTGGGGCACTGCGTCTTTGAGGATGCAGTCAATGAAGCAGCTGCTGCCTTTGAAGAGGCGGATGGCCTTGTGGTCGGCACGCCGGTCTATTATGGGTCGGCGAACGGAACGCTGGTCTCATTCCTTGACCGGCTGTTCTACAGCACGCCGTTTGCGAAGACCATGAAGGTCGGCGCTGCGGTGGCTGTTGCGCGCAGAGGCGGCCTGACAGCGACGTATGACGAACTGAATAAATACTTTGGCATCAGCGGGATGCCGATCGCAGCGGGGCAGTACTGGAACGGCGTCCACGGAGCCGCACCGGGGGAAGCCGCGCAGGATGCGGAAGGACTGCAGCAGATGCGTACACTTGCCCGCAACATGGCATTCCTCATGAAAGCCATTGCGGACCGCAAAGAAAAGGCCGGTCTGCCGGACCGCGAGCCCGGTATCTATACGAACTTTGTCCGTTAGGATCTATCCGCCATACAGAGGGGATAGGAAGAACACGGAGGAAAGCGATGGCTCAGATGAGTAACTGCGCCTGGGCGAATGTGAACGAACAGGAGCGTCTGTATCACGATACGGAATGGGGTGTCCCGGTCCACGATGACCGGGTGATGTTCGAGCATCTCTGCCTGGAGTGCCTGCAGTGCGGGCTGTCATGGGATCTGATGCTGACCAAGCGGGAAGTCTTCCGGCAGTGTTTTGCAGGTTTCGACTACGATAAGGTCGCTGCGTTTGGAGACGAGGATGTCGCACGCATCATGGGAACGCCCGATATGATCCGCTCTGAACGGAAGATCCGGGCGGTCATCAGCAATGCGCAGGCGTATCAGAAAGTCAGAGAGGAATTCGGCAGTTTCTGCGATTACATGTGGGCATACAGCGGTCACAAAACGATCCTTTATCAGGGGCACGCCACCGGCCTGACGGCGGTCAGCAACGGCCTGTCGGCGAAGATCAGCAAGGACCTCAAACGGCGGGGGTTCAAGTTCGTCGAGCCTGTCACGATCTACTCGCACCTGCAGGCCTGCGGGATCATCAACGATCACGGAAAAGACTGTCCATGCTACGCGCGTATCAATGCGGCGTACCCGACTGTACGCAAACGCCGGGATCAGGAAGTGAAGTAACGGCCATCGGCAAGATTGAAAGCAAGAGGCGGCAGGAAGCGTTCCTGCCATCTCTTTTTTGTGCGGATAATGTAAAGCGTGCTTGACATTCCTTCGTGCAGGGTATATGGTAAGCATGTAAAGCAAACTTTACATACAAGGAGAGGAAACACGATGAAAAACCGGATCGAAGAAATCCGCAGCGAAAGAGGCATCCGGCAGGAGGAGCTGGCAAAGCAGATGGGCGTTTCCAGACAGACGATCAGTTCCCTGGAAAACGGCCGCTACAATCCGTCCATCCTGCTGGCGTACAAGATCGCACAGTACTTCGGTATGACGATCGAAGAAGTCTTTATATTTGAGGAGGAATAGCCATGTTCAACAGCAATGTAAGATTGGGGTTCAATGTGTTCTGGATCGTTCTGGGGGCTGTTCTTTTAGGGCTGTCCGTCGCTGAGATCCTGGATTCTTCCGTTTATTCCGGGATGGGCGGGGCGCTCATGGCGGTCGGCATCCTGCAGACCGTCCGGATCATGAAATACAGAAAGGATCCGACGTATAAAGAGGAGATAGATATCAAGATGCACGACGAGCGCAACACATTCCTGCGGATGAAAAGCTGGGCGTGGACGGGGTATATCGTGTTGCTCGCGGAGGCGGTCGGCTGTGTCGCGGCGATGGTGCTCGGTAAAACGACGGTCCAGATCGTTCTGGGCGGGGCGGTCTGCCTGATGCTGCTCGTTTACTTCGCCGTGTACTTTGTCCTCAAACGCAAATACTGAATGCTGCAGAACTGTACGAAAGCGCTGGGATCAGGAAGCGAAGTGAATAACAATCGATTGGAAAAAGCTGTTGACAGGAAGCTTTTTTCTTTGTATTATGATTTAAAATTAAATAATTTAAAAATAAACAATTTAATTCTAAACAAAGCAGGCGGTGAATTATGGATAAAAAGGTGGAACTGGATATACTTCTGCGAGGCAGAAAGTTCAAACGGCTGGTGGATGATATCTACCGGGATTTCCGCAGCCGTTACGGACTCAAGCAGGCGGAAGCGGACGTGCTCGTTTTCCTCTGCCAGTTCCCGGACAGAACGCCCACAGAGATCGCCCGGGAACTGTGCCTCAACAAGGGACATGTTTCGGTCGCCACAGACGGGCTGTGTAAAAAGGCATACCTGTTGGCGAGCCGTGACGGGAAGGACCGCCGGATCGTACACTACACCGTCACCGACGAGGGGATGACGGTCAACAGGGAGATCCTGAAGATCAAGGACGAAGTAAATGAATATCTGTTTGGGGGACTGTCCGAAAAAGAACTGAATACGCTCTGCACGATCACAGAAAAACTGATCAGCAAATTTGACGAATTATCCGAACGCTGCGAACAGGCGCAGTAAACGCCGGAACAGCATCGGCGAATATCGATATCAAAGGAGGAATCGCTCTATGAATGAAGTCAAAAGACCAAGAAAACCATTGCTGATGTATTACTGCATCATGCTGCTTCTGCTGCTGGCCTTCAACTGGCTGCTGCTGCCGTCGGTCAGCCAGAGCCAGATCAAGGACACCGACTACGGCACGTTCATGAAGATGACGGAGAAGGGGCAGATCGACAGCGTGCAGATCCAGCACAACCAGATCCTCTTTACAGAGAAAGGGGATGAGGAGACGATCTACCGGACCGG
>JAILFI010000054.1 GCA_024697655.1 Clostridiales bacterium | reverse complement strand
CACCGGTTTTTTAATACTCTACAGTCTCGCGACACCGGAGGCTCTGGCGGCTTCGGCGACCGCCTTTGCCACAGCCGGACCGACCTTCGGATCGAACGCCTTCGGGATGATGTAGTCAGCGCAAAGTTCCTCGTCGGAGATGAGGTCCGCCAGCGCGTGCGCGGCCGCGATCTTCATCTCTTCGTTGATGTCGCTCGCTCTCACGTCGAACGTGCCGCGGAAGATGCCCGGGAAGGCGAGGACATTGTTGATCTGGTTGGGGAAGTCGGAACGGCCGGTCGAGATGACGGCGGCGCCGGCTTCTTTGGCTTCGTCCGGGAAGATCTCGGGCGTCGGGTTGGCGCAGGCGAAGATGATCGGATCCTTGGCCATGCTCTGCACCATCTCTTTGGTGACAAGACCGGGGGCGCTGACGCCGATGAAGATGTCCGCGCCGACGAGCGCGTCCGCAAGAGACCCTTTCATACCTTCCTTGTTGGTCACTTCGGCCATCTCCTCTTTGATCCAGTTCATGCCTTCCTCACGGCCCTTGTAGATGATGCCGCGGCGGTCCGTCATGATGACGTCGGTAAAGCCCGCGGAGAGCAGGAGCTTGGTGATGGAGATGGCGGCAGCGCCGGCACCGGAGGTGACGATGCGGACGTCTTCCTTTTTCTTGCCGACGACCTTCAGCGCGTTCGTCAGGCCGGCCAGCGTGATGACCGCCGTGCCGTGCTGGTCGTCGTGGAAGATCGGGATGTCGCAGCGCTCTTTGAGTTTTCTTTCGATCTCAAAGCAGCGCGGCGCGGAGATGTCCTCCAGGTTGATCCCGCCGAAGGAACCGCTGATCATGTAGATCGTCTCAACGATGGTGTCGACGTCCTTGCTCTTGATGCAGAGCGGAAAGGCGTCTACGTCCGCGAACGATTTGAACAGGACGCATTTGCCTTCCATGACCGGCATGCCGGCCTCCGGGCCGATATCGCCGAGTCCGAGGACGGCGGTGCCGTCGGTGATGACGGCGCACATATTGTAGCGGCGGGTGAGTTCATAGCTCAGTTCAGGGTTTTTCTGGATCTCCAGGCAGGGCTGCGCGACGCCGGGGGTATACGCCAGCGACAGGTCGTCTTTGTTGTTGACCGGTACGGTAGCGATGACCTCGATCTTGCCTTTCCACTGCTCGTGGAGTCTGAGCGATTCCTTTGCGTAATCCATGATGATTCCTTTCTTATACAAATTGATCTATATGAAATATTGTTTCATGTTCCTATAGATTTCTATTTCATTATACGAATGCAGGCCGAGTATTTCAACAGTTGGAGGGGGATTCAAACCGTGAAATCCGGGATGTCCGATTTGCGACAATTTGCCCGCAGAAAGGGCAGCTGCTTCCTAAAAAAGGGGTATCTTTGCCCGTGGTTTTGTGGTATTATATTTGTGTTCGGGAACGACCCGGCTAGTATGTTCCGTTAGCTCAGCTGGGAGAGCGTGTGGGTCACAACCACAAGGTCATGGGTTCGAGCCCCCTACGGAACACCAGCAAGACCGCCGGCCTCGGGTCGGCGGTTGTTTTTTTCAGAATCGCAGAGCGATTCCAGTACCGAGAAACCACGAATAAGGAGAACAGCATGCAGGAGTATACCCCCTTCAAAGAAGGTAAAGTCAGAGAAATCTACGACATCGGCGACAGCCTGATCATGGTTGCTACCGACCGCATTTCGGCGTTCGACGTCATCCTGAAGAACAAGATCGAAAAGAAGGGTACCGTTCTGACCCAGATGAGCAAGTTCTGGTTCGATCTGACGAAGGACATCGTACCCAATCACGTCATTTCCACGGATGTCAAGGATATGCCGGAGTTCTTCCAGCAGCCGCAGTTTGACGGCAACAGCATGATGTGCCGCAAGCTGACCATGCTCCCCATCGAGTGCATCGTCCGCGGCTACATCACCGGCAGCGGCTGGGCCAGCTATCAGAAAGACGGCACGGTCTGCGGGATCAAGCTCCCCGAGGGCCTGCAGGAATCCGAACAGCTGCCTGAGCCCATCTACACACCGAGCACGAAGGCGGAGATCGGCGACCACGACGAAAACATTTCCTTCGAAAAGAGCATTGAAGTCCTGGAAAAGGAGTTCCCGGGGCGCGGCGAAGAACTGGCGACAGCGATCCGCGACAAGACCATCGCTATCTACAAGAAGTGCGCAGAGTACGCCCGTGAACGCGGCATCATCATTGCGGACACCAAGTTCGAGTTCGGCCTCGACGAAGAAGGCAACGTGATCATAGGTGACGAAATGCTCACCCCGGACAGCAGCCGCTTCTGGCCGCTGGAAGGGTATGAGCCCGGCAAGAGCCAGCCGTCCTATGACAAGCAGTTCGTCCGTGACTGGCTGAAGGCCAATCCGGACAGTGACTACCTGCTCCCGCAGGATGTCATCGACAAGACGATCGAGAAGTACAAAGAAGCATACTATCTGC
>JAILFI010000027.1 GCA_024697655.1 Clostridiales bacterium | reverse complement strand
GAAGATCGTGATGAACAGCGCTGTCATGATGAACTCGACGCCTTCCGTGCTGAACGGAAGCGCCGAACCGATCAGCACACCGATCATGTCGCCCACGATCCAATAAATCTGGTCGAACAGCGTGACATAGAACCAGAACTTATTCGGGTCCTCCCCTTCCGGGCCGTCGTCCGAGACGATGATCGCGTAACTCTCATCGACCAGACCGAAGATCATATACGGGCGCCGCCAGCCGGCATCCTTGTACTTCTCGACCGTCGCCAGCCCGTAAAACAGGTATCTGGCGTTGACCATCAGGGTGACGATGGCGCTCGTGACGATCGACGCCCCGCCCGCGAGCAGGTCCACGCCGACGTACTGCATCGTACCGGAGAAGATCGTCAGGCCCATCAGCGCGGCCATACCAACACCGAAGCCCGCCTTCTGCAGCAGGATGCCGAACCCGATCCCGAGCACCGTATAGCCGGTGAAGACCGGGATCGTCTTTATGAATACATACTTGAAATACTCTTTCTTACTCATAACGAATATACAATACCACTCCGGAAGACCTTCCGAAAGAGGACAGAGAAAACGCAGATTAGTCAGTTAATTGTCCGCTTCCCCGGAAGCCTCGGCCTCTTTTGGTTTGTGTATGTGCACGTACTTGCACTCGGGGAAAGCGGTGTCGAATTTGCAGATGCCTTTGTAATCGCAGTAATTGCAGCTGCTGCGCTCGTGATCCGTGCGGCGCGGCGCGATCTCGATATGCCCCGCGGTGAGATCATCCGCCATCTCCTGTACGCGGTCCGCCACGCTCGTGAGCAGGGCGTCGAAGTCCTCCTGCCCGAGCAGATGCAGCTCGACGCTGCCTTCGTTGTGCTCCTCGATCCCTTCTTTGGGCTTGGCTTTGACGCGCCTGATCGGCACGACCGTGCCCTTATTGTCCTCATCCAGTTCGCCCTCGATGCTCGCTACGACATCCTCGCGGTCGAGCATGAAGCCGTTCATGCGGAGTTGCCGGCGGATCTTCTTCTCAAGCGCCTCTTCCAGCCCGTTTTCCTTGGTGCGGGCCGCTGCGGAGATCTCGCTGCCGTCCATCAGCGGCGTATCCACGGGGAAATAGAATGCCCCGACCGGTTCACGCTGCCCGGAAGCCGCCGTCAGGTACAGGAAGAGCTGCAGCTGCAGACCGGCTTTGGCCTCCTCTTCCTTGTATTTCTTCTTTTCGGATTTGTAGTCGACGACCTTTACTTTCTGCCCCGGCAGATAGTCCACCCGGTCGATCGTCCCCTCGACGAGCACTTCCGTGCCGTCCTTCGTCCTAAGCCGCACCGGCGGGATCTCCTTGCCCCGGCCGAACGGCATCTCGAACGCCATTCCTTCGATAGCCCCCTTCCGGACCTGGTCCACCATGACCCGGCCGGCCGTTTTGCAGAGGAACCGCAGGCGTTCCGCGCGGTAGCGTTCGGGGCTGCCGGACTCCAGCAAGCCTTCCCGGAACGCGTGGAACCGCTCTGTCAGGATCTCGTCCATCATCGCGTCGCGCTCTTCCGCGGACGTCGTCATCCAGGGCGACGCGTTCTCATCCGTGATCATCACGCCGTCCTTCGTCAGACGCTGCGCCAGTTCCTTGAGTGCCCAGTGATAGATATCCCCGAGATCGAACGCCTTGACTTCGTAGTCTTTCGGCTCTTCCGGACGCAGGCCATACTTCACGAAATGCGCGAACGGGCACCCGCCGTACTTTTCGAGCCGCGACGGGCTGACCGACAGGATACGGTCTGCGGCAGCGCTGCCGTCCGCCTGTTCCGCCGCCTCTTCCCAGGCGTGCGCATACAATGTCATAGCGGTCTGCGGTCCCACAGGCTCCGCGATATTGCGGTAGGAAACGGCCTCTTCGATCCTGGCTGCATCTGCGGGCCGGTGCTCGCGATACCAGAGCAGCGCTTCCGCGGCTGCAGGATCGAGCGGGACTTCGGGTGTCTGGATCTGCTGTTTGAAATATCGGCCGAGCTGCTCGAACGTGCTCTTGGTACCGCCGATCAGGTCCATGAATCCGCCCCGGTTCTCGATGTCTTTCTGTTCTTCGGCCGCCGGGAACATCCGCCGGATCGTATCGTAAACGGTCGACGGATGCAGTGATTCGCCGTTCTCATCCGCTGCCGCACAGCTGATCCACAGCAAGTCGTCGGCACGCGACAGATCGCGGTAGATCGCGAGTTCTTCCTCCATGACGCGCAGGCGGTCCATCTTGCACAGCGGGACATCGCGGTCCGCCAGATATGTCTTTTCGTCTTCGCTCAGCACGTCCTGGCTGCGCACGTCCGCGGGCAGCACCCCGTCGTTGGCGCCCAGCACGAACAGCGCGCGCACCCGCCCGGTCCGCGTCCGCTGCATGGTCCCCATGACCAGCCCGTCCACCGTGGGGGGCAGAACGCCGACTTCCACAGCTTCGATGCCCGCCCGGAACGTATCCGCGAAGTTCTGTCTGCCCATGCGCTCCCCGCCGCTGATGGCGACCATCTGATCGAGGATCTCCATCGCGATGTTCCAGATCTGCGCGGTCTCCTGCGCCAGATCCCCGTCGCCGGCGGCAAACTGTTCTTCCACCAGCGCTTCCATGCGCGCCGGCAGCCCCGCCTCTTCATGCAGGTAGGTAAAGAGCGCGGCCGCCTTTTCCCGGACGGTCGGTTGTTTGGTAAAGGTGTCCGCAAAGGCGGCGACCGGTTCGGCAAAGGCCGCACGGAGCGATTCCAGTTCGGCGAGGGTATCCTCCCCCAGTTCGCCGGCACCTTTCACGAACGGCTCGCGGAAACGCTTCCCGTCGATGCGGTAATGTTCACAGTAGTTTTCGAACCGGCTCACATCTGCCGGCACCATGCCGGTGAGTCCGGTCTTGAGCAGCGCCATCACGTCGCGGCGCCGCCATCCTTTCGTCGCAATGGCGAACAGCGACAGGATGTAGGCAACGGCAGGACTTGCCTGTACGTCTCTTTTCTGATCGAGGAACAGGTCCATGCCGTACCCCTTGAAGACGCGCCGCGCGATGCTCCCGCGGACCGGGAGATCATTGCAGATGAGGGCGATGTCCCGGTAGCGGTAGCCCTCTTCCTGCACGAGCCGGCGGATCCGCTGCGCGGCGGTCGCGGCTTCGCTGTAGTAGTTGGCTGCCCGCACGAGCTCGATGCCGTCTTTTTCGCTGCTGCTCTCCGGTGTCAGGGAGAACAGCTGGGACTCCAGGAACGAAAGCGCCGGTTTCCGGACCGTTTTCAGGCTGTAGGCGTCCTCCGGGACCTGCACGATCTGCCAGGGGATGTCCGCCTCCTGCGCCAGTTCGATGAGACGGCGGCGCATCATGTCCCCGAGCCGGAAGAGGTCGCTTTCCTCTTTGTCGTCCAGTCCGAGCATGACAGCCACGTCCCTGCCCACCTCCAGCAGTTTGCCGATCATCCGCAGGTTGCCGGGGGTAAAATAATCAAATCCATAGATCGCGATCTGTCTGCCCGCCACACTCGCGCACTGCGGCATGCGCTCGCAGTACAGGGAGATCAGGTCTTCCGTGTCGACATACCGGCCGGCGATCGCCTCTTCATAGTCCGCGAAGATCAGGCGCAGCTCGGTCAGTTTCTGCCGCAGATGCCCCTGCTCTTCCGGCAGGGCCGCCGCGGCGGTGTCCAGCGTTTCCGGGGTCGCCCCGTACTGCTTCATCTGCGAGATCATGTCGTTGAGCATCGAAAGGAAGGATGTGTTTTCCCCGTACCGGCCGTACAGCGGCAGGTCATCCTGATGCCTGCGCACGATCCGGCCCAGCAGCATATGCCTGCCGTAACGGTCGATCATCGGCCGTTTGCCGCCGCCCGCTTCGTCCAGGATCCGGCTTCCAAGGCGTGAAAAAGAAAGGACTTCTATCCCGAGAAGCCCTTTGCGCCCGAGATGCGCGAGAAGATCCTTCTCCGCCTCGAGCGTATACTGGTCCGGCACGATCAGCAATGCGTCCTCCGCGAGCTGATCGAACAGATACCTGTCTTTATCCACGTTTTCTCTGCCGTAGTAGATCGTCAGCATCGTATTATCCGAGCATGAAGAGCACCTGGCACTTGCAAGCCAGTTCGTCCCCGACGTACGCTTCGCAGCTGCCGGTGCCCGCGCGGCTGCGCAGTTTGTCCATGGTGACCTTGAGGATCAGGTCATCCCCCGGGACGACCTTTCTCTTGAATTTCGCTTCTTTGATCCCGCCGAAATACGCGGTCTTGCCCTTGTGGTCTTCCATGGAAAGCACCGCGATCGCGCCTGCCTGCGCGAGTGTCTCGACGATGAGAACGCCCGGCATGACCGGTTCCTGTGGGAAGTGGCCCTGGAAATAATACTCGTCCGGGCTCACGTGCTTGACCGCCGTGATGCTCTTGCCCGGCTCCAGTTCCAGAACTTCGTCCACGAGGAGGAACGGTTCTCTGTGCGGGATGATCTTCTTGATGTCTTCTTTGTTCATCAACATAGTCGTTTGCTCCTTAAGGAATCGC
>JAILFI010000002.1 GCA_024697655.1 Clostridiales bacterium | reverse complement strand
ATAAAAAGAAGTCGGTGCGGAATACAGTTCTGTTTTTCGTATTTGGCATGTTTGTGGGTTTTGCTGCCAAGTCGCTTGTCAGTCTGGTCTTTGACGTTGCGGTTCTTTGGCTGCGCGTCCTGGAGCGACTCGATCCTGGTAATCTCTTCACGGCGCTGGCGCCCTGGCTGCTGTTTGCGCTCATCATCGCAGTGTTCAGTGACACACCGGGAAAAGCCGCCGTCAATGTATTCGTATTCTTTGCGGGCATGTGCGCCGCGTACCATCTCTATTCGATTTTGTTCAGCGGATTCGACCCAGGCAGCTACATGCTGATCTGGTACGGCATCACGCTGGTATCACCGGTCATGGCGGTCCTGTGCTGGTACGCGAAAGGGGGCACCACACCGTCCATCGTTCTCAGCACGTTGATTCTGTGGGTGATGGCCATGAACTGCTTTAGCGTAGGACATTGGTATTTTTATCTTCTCGACGCGGCCAATACCGTGATCTTCCTCGCCGCCGCAGCCGTGCTGTACAAGACGCCGAAACAGACGGCGATCGCTTTGCTCGCCGGTCTTGTTCTGGCGGTGGCGCTCAGGCAGTATATCCCGTATCTCCCCGGCTGAAGGAAGGAGCTTGCGCTTGCAGGCACTTGAAAAGATCAGTGCATTTGTCGGTAAATACATGGCGGTCATTGTTCTCGTGATCGCTGCTCTTTCGCTGTTCTGCCCGAAGACTGCATTGTGGGTGCAGACGGGGTGGATCAACTATCTTCTGATGCTCGTCATGTTCGGCATGGGGCTGACACTGAAAACGGAGGACTTCAAATACGTTTTTCAACATCCGAGGAACATCCTGCTCGGGTGTATCAGCCAGTTCACCATCATGCCGCTGCTGGCATACGGTCTCGGAATGGCGTTTCATCTCGATACAGCGCTGCTCGCAGGGGTGATCCTGGTGGGGACCTGCCCGGGTGGCACCTCCAGCAATGTCATCACGTATCTGGCGGGCGGCGACGTCGCGCTGTCGGTCGGCATGACGAGCGTGAACACGCTTCTCGCACCGCTTCTGACCCCGGCAGTCACGTATTTGTTCCTGCATACGTCCGTAGAGGTGGACGTGTGGAGCATGTTTCTGTCGGTCGTGCAGGTCGTGATCATTCCGATCGTATTGGGACTGCTGGTGAATCGCTTCCTCGGCCGTTTTACGGCCTCCTTTGCAAAGATCCTGCCGCTGGTGTCCGTCACCGCGATCTGCCTGATCGTGATGGCGGTCGTATCGCACAACGCGGAAAAGATCCTGTCGACCGGTGCGGTCGTCTTTGCGGTCGTGATCCTGCACAATCTGCTCGGGTACACCTGCGGGTTCGGGATCGGCAGGCTGCTGAAACTGGACACACCGCAGACGAAAGCCATCTCTGTCGAGATCGGCATGCAGAACTCCGGGCTGGCAACGGCACTGGCTGGAACGGCGTTTCCCGACCTTGCCATGGCGACGGTTCCCGGCGCCATCTTTTCGGTATGGCATAACATTTCCGGCGCGGTCCTGGCGGGGATCCTGCAGCGCGTATCCTCCAAAGGATCATCTTCCGGAGAAGTGTGATATAATCTTCCTATATGGAAGAACGGGAAAGGAGGGACCATGGATATTTCGAATATCGAAGTGTTCACCCAGAGCAGCATCCGCATTCGCTGCGAAGCGGGCAATGTGTATATCGACCCGTTCCGCATGAAGGATGCACCGCATGACGCAGACCTGATCCTGATCACACACGATCACTACGATCATTTTTCACCGGACGATCTGGCCGGGGTCATCGGACCGTCAACGGTACTTGTCGTACCGGAAAAACTGGCTGCCAAAGCAGCCGGGACCGGGCTGGCGTTTGAACGGATCGAAACGGTCATGCCCGGCAGGAAATACCGGATCGCCGGCCTTTCCTTTGAAACAGTCGCTTCCTACAATCGTCTCAAACCATTCCATCCGAAGAGCGCCGGATGGATCGGGTATATTCTGCATACGGACGGAAAGCGTGTTTTCATCGCCGGAGATACGGATAAGACGGACGAGAACAGTGCAGTTGCCTGCGACATCGCGCTCGTACCGGTCGGCGGCAAGTTCACAATGGACGCAAAGGAAGCCGCGGCACTGATCAATACGATCCGCCCTGCGGTGGCGATTCCGACCCATTACGGTACTATAGTAGGGAAGAAGAGCGACGGCGACAGGTTCGCATCGCTGGTGGATCCCGCCGTCGAAGTGCGGAACATTATCCGGGATTGATCACAGGAACGCCTGCCCGGCGCCTGCTGCGCGGAGCGGGGAAAGGAGGATACACATGTCAGTTGTATCTGTGCGTAAAACGGGCGGCGATGACTATGCTGCCATTAAAGAGACCGTCGACCAGGTCCTTGCGGACATCGGCGGGCTTTCGGATATCATCAAGCCGGGTGATAAGGTCATTATCAAACCAAATCTGGTAGCCTGCCCGACAGACCGGCTCTCCGGCGGCATCACGCGCTGGGAGGTCTGTCTGGCGCTTTACGAAGCAGTGAAGGCGGAGGGGGCGGTTCCCGTGATAGCGGAGTCTTCCGCAGCCGGCGCGGATACCGAGCTCACCATCGAAAAATGCGGCTATCAGCAGCTGCGTGAACAGGGAATCCCGGTCATCGATCTGAAGGCGAAGGAAAACGCCCGCATCAGACTCGACATCGGGGACGGGATCGTCTTTCGTGAGATCGACACCTGGGAGCTGGTCCGTGACTGCGATGCCATCATCACCGTGCCGGTCATGAAGACTCACGACCAGACCGAGATCACGCTCGGTATGAAAAACCTCAAGGGTCTGCTCGTGGATACACAGAAAAAAGACTTCCACAAGAAAGGACTGATCGAAGGTGTCGTCGACTGGAATCTGTACCTCAAGCCCTGCCTGGAGATCGTAGACGGTACGTACGGGCAGCAGGGGCTCGGACCGATCTTCGGCGAGACGAAACGCATGGATCTGATCATAGGTTCCAAGGATCTTGTCGCCTGTGAAGCGGTGACCGGCAAGATCATGGGCTATGAACCGGAGGAGGTCATGATCACCAAGGCGGCGTATGACCGCGGCTTCGGGGAGATGGATCTTGCGAAGATCGAAGTCATCGGAAAGCAGATCGAAGAGGTCGCGAGCCGGTTCAAGCGCTCCTGCGAGGTAGAAATCGAAGGGATCCCGGATTCGTTCAATCTGGTCTTCGCGAAAGATGCCTGTACGGGCTGCCATAATACAGTCATCAGCGCCCTGATGGATATGAAGGCGCAGGATCTGTTCCCATACCTGGAGGGCATGAATGTCTGCGTCGGTCCCTGTACAGAGGAGATGCTGCCGGAAGGCGCCGATGCGGACAATACGGTCTGCATCGGGATATGCTGCCGAAAACTGGCGGAAGCAAAAGGGCTGCGCTGGGTCGTCGGCTGTCCGCCCGGCAACGTCGATGTTGTCAAAGGTGTTTTAGGAGACCGGAAAGAATACGGCGTCCGGTACAACTGATGACGCTTCAGCAGCGTCTTCACATGTATCTGTTATCGCTCTTAATAAGAAAGGAATCGCAAAATCAATGAAGACGAGAGATTTTACCTTCGCATCCGCGACCGGTGTCAGTCAGATCGATGCCAGTGTCTATACGCCGGAGGATGGCGCTTTTGAGACTGTTCTGGTCATCCACCACGGGATGGCGGAACACAGGAGACGGTATCTGGGGTTCATCGAATACCTGTGTGAGAACGGCGTGGCAGTCTACATGCATGACATGGCCAATCACGGCAGATCCAACAAAGACTACGAACTGACCGGCTGGTTCGGAGAAAAGGACGGCTATAAAGGACTGGTCGAAGACTTTCGTGAAATGGTGTTGGAAGCGAAACGGGAAAACCCGGATAAGAAGATCATCGTCATGGGGCATTCCATGGGATCGTTCATCTGCCGTCTCTATACGGCATGGTATCCGGAAGATCCGTTCGAAGGCGCCATCTATATGGGGACCGGCGGTCCGAATCCTGCCGGCGGAGCGGGCAGGATCATGGCGTCTTTGATCGGCGCGCTGAAAGGCAAAAAACACAAGAGCAACACCATGAACAATCTGGCGTTCGGTTCATACGGCAAGCGGTTTGAAGGCCGCACGCCGTTTGACTGGCTCACGCGCGACGAGGCGATCGTGGATCAATATATCGATGATCCTTACTGCGGGTATCTGTTCACCGTCCAGGGGATGAAGGACCTTGTCATCGTGAACGGGCAGTCCAACACCGCGGACTGGTTCCGCGCCGTTCCGGCTGACCTGCCGATCCTGGTGATCAGCGGTGCACTCGATCCGGTCGGGGAATACGGGAAGGGCATCGATAAGGTATGCGAAAAACTGGAACAGACCGGTCATAGGAAGGTCACGAAGATCCTCTATCCGGACTGCCGCCACGAAGTGCTGAATGAACTGAACAAGGATGCGGTCATGCAGGATGTGCTGAACTGGATCCGTTCGGTATGATCTTAAAAACGATCCGCAAAGAGCGGTCAAAGAGTCGCCTGTCCCTCTGTCTCGATGAACAGGACCAGTGTTTTGGTCAGGTTCGCACAGTCCTCCGGACTGATCCCGACAGCCAGCTGGGACAGGTTTTCTTTTTTTATGGCGAAAACGCCGGTTTCAAGAATGTCCACCGTAGAAGCCGGTTTGGGGGAAAGTCTGCCTTCTTCCGCGCACCGGTCGAACGTCATTGCGGTCATCGATTCCGGATCCGGCGTCCACCGGGGATAGATCTCCCGGTCGAGAACGTTGAAATTGTTGAGACGGGCGAGTTCTTTAAACGCGCTCGAGTCGTCATGTTCTTCGGATGCATCCATAAACCGGCAGCTGATCGTGAAGTTCATTTCGGCTTCCGAAATATCTACAAGAGAGAAATCCTGCCGGCCTACGGTCGTGTCCGTTTCGTTCTTGCTGAGATAATCAAAATTGCTCAGCAGGGTGTAAATCAGACCGAGCAGATCGGTCGTATCCTCCGGGGTGATCGCGCGGGTCAGCGGCTCGATGTGGCGCAGCGTGAAAACAGGAGAATCGACGGACGTTCCGTGTTCTTCTTTAAAGGTCTGGATCATCTCGTATACTTTGTTCTGGAACTTGGTGACATCCGTCGAATCGACGGAGATGGTCATCACCGCGCTCTGCGGGAGCGTCTCGACACTGTCGCCTGCCTTGAAAGAGGAGAGCCGGTAGTCGATATGCGTCTGTTCGCACCAGTTCAGGATCTCGTACAGGATCATCACAGGGTCGGTCTGTTCTTCATCGATCTGTTCGGGGGTGCTGCGGCTGAGTCCATCGATACTGAGTTCGTAAGCCTTGTAATCCGCGATCGGTTCGGTTGACAGTTCGTGTGAAAAACGATGTGTATCCAAAGACGCGCTGTTCTTAAAAAGCACAGCGCTGTCGCTGTCCGATATGTTGATCAGCCGATCCGTGTCGAGATAATCCGCCGGGAGCGCCATGGCGCCGGTATAGAACAGACCATCGCGCAGAGTGATGACCGCGGTCGTCCGGCTGTGGTTGGAGGCGTCCTGCAGAGCTGTCAGGATCGCAGCTGTTTTGGCGGCGCTGCTTTCGGCAGCGTCCGGACTGATGCTGCAATGCATCGTGATCGTTGCGTCGTCGCCGGTATCTTCCGGCGCCTGTTTGACGAGAATAACAGCATTATCGTTAACTGTTCGATAATAGATCTCGTTTTCATCCGCGAAAGCGATGACCGCGTCAAGCATCTCGGACGGCGATTCCGAGAGAGAAAACGCTTCTTCAAGCGTGACGCGGAGTGCCTCGGCATCTTCTTTGATGGCTTTCGCGCGCTCTTTGGTCAGTCCGCTGATCTGCGTGCATCCTGTCAGTGAAATGAGTAGCAGAACGGCCAGCAAAAGGGCAGTGATTTTAGTTTTCAATATATTGTTATTTGAACCGGTTGCGGAACCGTTGCTTCTGGCTGTTTTGTTCATGCTATCCTCCCCGGGCGGTGCTGCGCACCTCCACGACATGTGTCAATGATACCACGATTCGGCTGCCGTGCGGTAGCCGGACAACAAAAAATAAAAAGTGTGCGATGTCCTGTTGACATCCCAATTCTAGTGCGCTAAATTAAGAATGCGCTGGTTTGGCCACAATATCTTGTGTTGTGTAAAAAACCCGCAAAAACGTGACAACCGCAGTGCCCGGAGCGATTTTCAGAAGAAGCAGAGTGACAGGCGCACCGGACAATGTGTCATAAAAGATCAATCAATCGTGTTCATATAGGAGGAAGTGTGTTATGGATGGCATCAAAACGATCATAAAACGCGACGGACGTACCGTTGAGTTTAACATCGACAAGATCGCGACCGCGATCTACAAGGCGGCGGAAGCCCTTGGCGGGCACGACCGCGACATGGCCAACTATCTGGCCAAACAGACGGAATTGTATCTGACGGAGATCAAAGGCAACGATACACCTACCGTCGAAGAGATCCAGGATGCTGTCGAGAAGATCCTCATCGAAAACGGTCACGCGCGCACCGCAAAAGAATACATCCTTTACAGAGCGGAACGCACCAGAGTCCGTGACATGAACACGCGTCTGATGAAGACCTACGAAAACCTGACCTTCAAAGAGGCCAAGGACAATGACGTCAAGCGCGAGAACGCGAATATCGACGGCGACACCGCGATGGGCACCATGCTCAAGTACGGCAGCGAAGGCGCGAAGCAGTTCTATGAAATGTACGTCCTCAAACCGGAACATGCCAAGGCGCACCGGGAAGGCGACATCCACATCCATGACCTCGACTTCCTCACACTGACCACGACCTGCTGCCAGATCGATATCGAAAAGCTGTTCCACAACGGGTTTTCGACCGGCCACGGCTTCCTGAGAGAGCCCAACGACATCGCCAGCTACTCTGCGCTGGCATGCATCGCCATCCAGTCCAACCAGAACGACCAGCACGGCGGCCAGAGTATTCCGTATTTTGACTACGGTATGGCCAACGGCGTCAAGAAGACCTTTAAAAAACTGTACTGGACCAACATGGGCAAGATGCTCGACATCCTCCACGACGTGGAAGACAGCGTCGACATGGTCAAAGAGATCGGCAAAGCCATCGAAGAAGAGGCGGGCGTTTCCCCGGTCATGGATAACGATAATGATTACTGCGAGAGAGAACTCGTCGCGCTGAAAGACAGACTGGGGGACAAACTCTCCGATGAAGAGATCGTCAAGATCCAGAAGAAGTCTATGAAGTACGCGCTGAAGGAGGTCAGAAGAGCGACCTACCAGGCGATGGAAGCATTCGTCCACAACCTCAACACCATGCACAGCAGAGCCGGCGCGCAGATCCCGTTCTCGTCCATCAACTACGGAACGGATACCAGCACGGAAGGCAGACTCATCAGCGAGTGCGTCATGCTGGCGACGGAGGCAGGACTTGGTAACGGCGAGACTGCGATCTTCCCGATCCACATCTTCAAGGTCAAGGAAGGCGTCAACTACAACCCCGGCGATCCGAACTACGATCTGTTCAAACTGGCCTGCAGGGTCAGCGCGAAGAGACTGTTCCCGAACTTCTCGTTCCTCGACGCCCCGTACAATCTCCAGTACTACGATCCCACCGATCACAACACGGAGTGCGCGTACATGGGCTGCCGTACCCGCGTTATCGCAAACAACTTCGACAAGACCAGAGAGGTCGTCGGCGGCAGGGGCAATCTGTCCTTCACATCGATCAACCTGCCCAGACTGGCGATCAAAGCGAATAAGAATCTGGACTTCTTCTTCGATGATCTGGACCGTATGATCTCGCTGGTCATTGACCAGCTGCTCGAGAGATTCAAGATCCAGAGCGCGAAGAAGGTCAAGAACTTCCCGTTCCTGATGGGCCAGGGCATCTGGCTCGACAGCGACAAGCTCAAGCCGGAAGATACCGTCGGCGAAGTTCTCAAGCACGGCACACTGACCATGGGCTTCATTGGTCTTGCCGAGTGTCTCAAGGCGCTGCTGGGCGTTCACCACGGCGAGAGCCAGGAAGCGCAGAACCTCGGGCTTGAGATCGTTGGTTACATGAGAATGCGCATGGATGAGGCGTCTAAGAAGTACGGCCTGAACTTCTCGCTGATCGCAACACCGGCGGAAGGGCTGTCCGGCAGATTTGTCCGCATCGACAAGCAGCGTTTCGGCATCATCCCGGGCGTGACGGACAGAGATTACTACACGAACTCGTTCCACATCCCGGTTTATTACAACATCAACGCGTTCGACAAGATCCGCCTCGAGGCGCCGTATCACGCGCTGACCAACGGCGGTCACATCACCTACGTCGAACTCGACGGCGATCCGCTCAAGAACCTGGATGCGTTTGAGAAGATCATCCGTTGTATGAAGGAAGCGGGCGTCGGCTACGGCTCCATCAACCATCCGGTCGACCGCGACCCGGTATGCGGCTTTACCGGCATCATCGACAACGAGTGCCCGATGTGCGGCCGCCGCGACGATACCGAAGCAGATGAAGGCTTTGAACGTATCCGCCGCATCACCGGCTATCTGGTCGGCGATATGGGGCACTGGAACAACGCGAAACGCGCCGAGGAGGCTGACCGCGTCAAGCACGATGTTATCGAGCCGGCGGTCGATCTGACAGAAGGGTCCGAAGGGAGCGTTCTGCAATGAGTGAAACACTGACTCTGGATCTGGCCGGGATCGTCCGCGAATCCATCGTCGACGGCCCCGGGATCCGGTTCGTCGTGTTCTGCCAGGGCTGCCCGCACAACTGTGAAGGCTGCCACAATCCGGCCACCCATGAGTTCGGTGCCGGCAGAGAGACATCTGTGGAGCGGATCCTTGCGGAATTCGATAAGGATCCGCTTTTAGACGGCATCACTTTAAGCGGCGGCGAACCGTTCTGCCAGCCGAAGGCGATGGCGGCGATCGCAAAAGGTGTCAAAGAAAGAGGCAAGACGGTCTTTGCTTTCACAGGGTTTACCTATGAAGAACTCGTGAAGAAGGCGGAGAGCGGCGACGGCACACAGGATCTGCTGGATCTTTGCGATATGATCGTGGACGGGCGGTTCGTCCTGGCGGAGCGCGATCTGTCACTGCGATTCCGCGGGAGCAGGAACCAGCGCATCCTCGACATGCAGAAGACCCGGGAAGCAGGGGAACCTGTGCTGGCGGAAGAATACATGTAGGCAGCGCTAAACACGTGCGTTGTCTGATCAGAAAGGCGGACTGCCATGCAGCGGTGCGTCTTTTTTGTGCGATCAGCGCCTCCCGGAACGGGGAGAACAGAGACTCGTGATGAATCGTCACGGCTGTGGTGCGAATCCGTTCATTGCGTCACGATGATGGCGACACTACAATGAAAGTGAAATTATCAGAATAATCTAACGCAATGCATTGGATTATGAGAAGTGTTCGAAAAAGGAGGAATCGTCATGATCATTACAAATGCAGTATCCGCGTTTGCGGACTGGGCCTGGGGCATTCCCATGCTGATCTGGCTTGTCGGCGGCGGGATTATCCTAACGTTCGCCATAGGCGGTCTCCAGTTCAGAAGACTTGGATTTGTCATCCGCCAGACATTGATCAAAAGTATCAAAGATAAAACAAAGACCGGCAATATCACGAGCTTCCAGTCTGTTCTAGCTGCACTTTCCGGCACGATCGGCA
>JAILFI010000231.1 GCA_024697655.1 Clostridiales bacterium | reverse complement strand
GCACTCGAAGAAGCTGAAAAGAGCGAGACCGTCGAACGAATCTTTACTTTTATGATCGAGGAACCGCAGAAGACGGACGGCGAAGATGCAGCAGGCGCGAAACTCGGTGCGAAGGCAGCGGCTTTTGCGGAAGCGGCGGCGAAAAAGGCTGCGCTCGCGTCTCTTACCAAGCCGCATGCGATGATCACCGGCTATGATATCCGTCCCGGCAAGAAGGACATCTCCTTCCGGGTGCGCGGCGGCGGGATAGATGAGGAATTCGTGATTTGTCTGCCCGGTGTCTTCAACGTGCAGAACGCGCTGGCGGCGGTCACGGTGTCCATGATTCTGGATATTCCTGTGCCCGCGGTCCGTGAAGGATTGCTCAAAGCGCGTGTGGCGGGGCGAATGGAAGTCTTTACGGACAAAGCGGAGAAAAAGATCATCCTCGTCGATTACGCGCACAACGCGATGAGTTACAATGCGCTGTTCGACGCGGTGGAACGTGATTACGAGGGGCTGCCGGTCTATGTGCTGTTCGGCTGTCCGGGCGGCAAGGCATACGACCGCCGCGAGGAACTCGGCCGCATCGCCGGTCAGCGCGCGGACTTTACGATCCTGACGGAAGAAGATCCGGGCGAAGAGGATGTCGTGAAGATCAGCGAAGAGATCGCGTCTCATGTGGAAGCGGCAGGCGGCAGATATGAGATCATCCCGGACAGGGAAGAGGCGATCCGCCGGTCGATCTTTGACACAGAAGACGAGGCGGTGATCCTGGTGCTCGCCAAGGGCAGGGAGACCCGGCAGAAGCGGGGGATCGAGTTCGTGCCGGTGACCTCGGACGTCGATCTGGTGGAGCGATTCCTCAAGGAGTACGACGGCGAATAATCTGACACCGGCTCTCTGCAGCCGGCTGCCTATGCATAGCGAAACAGCCCGGACTCGTCCGGGCTTTCTTTTTTCTGTCAAAAACTGCATGTATACATTGAAAACAACACCTGTAACCGCTATAATATTGGCATCTATAGTTTAAAATGGCGCAGAAGGCGGACAATTCCGGTCAGACAGAAGCGCCGCAACATACAACATTCATGTGGAGGATAAAATGAGCAAAGTCAAGATCACCGAAACGGTACTGCGCGACGGTCATCAGTCGCTGATCGCGACCAGAATGAGAACGGATGAAATGATTCCGATTCTGGAGACCATGGACGAAGTTGGCTACAACGCCCTCGAGATGTGGGGCGGGGCGACCTACGATTCGTGCATCCGTTTTCTGGACGAAGACCCCTGGGACAGACTGCGCGAGATCAGAAAGCGCATCAAGAAGACCAAGCTGCAGATGCTCCTGAGAGGCCAGAACCTGCTGGGCTACAAGCACTACGCGGATGACGTCGTCGAGGAATTCGTCGACCGTGTCATCTACAACGGCATGGACATCATCCGTATCTTCGACGCGCTCAACGATACCCGCAACCTCGAAGCAGCGATCCGCGCGACCAAAAAGCACGGCGCGCATGCACAGGGCTGCGTCAGCTACACCATCAGCCCGGTCCACACACCCGAGATGTTCATCAAACTCGGCAAAGAGATCGAACAGATGGGCGCAGACAGCTTCTGCATCAAGGACATGGCCGGCCTGCTCGATCCGTATGACACATACGATCTGGTCAAGGCTCTGAAAGCCAACCTGTCCATTCCGATCGAACTGCACACCCACGCGACCAGCGGCCTCGGCAGCATGACCTACATGAAGGCTGCAGAAGCGGGTGTTGATATCGTCGACACCGCGATTTCTCCGTTCGCGGAAGGCACCAGCCAGCCGCCGACAGAGCCGATCGTCGCCGCGTTCGCAGGCACCGAGTATGACACCGGTCTCGACATGGGTCTTCTCGACGAGATCGCCGAATACTTCAAGCCGATCCGCGAGAAGTACATCGAGAACGGTCTGATGTCCACCAAGCTGATGGGCGTCGACATCAACACGCTGCTGTATCAGGTTCCGGGCGGCATGCTCTCCAACCTGGTCTCCCAGCTGACCGAAGCGAACGCGATGGACAAGTTCGAAGAAGTACTGCAGGAAGTTCCGCGTGTACGTGAAGACTTCGGTTATCCGCCGCTCGTCACCCCGAGCAGCCAGATCGTCGGCACCCAGGCTGTTCTGAACGTCCTGACCGGCGAACGCTATAAGATGGTCCCGAAGGAAGCCCGCGACCTCGTCCAGGGCAAGTACGGCCGCACGACGGTGCCGATCTCCGATGAACTGTTCCACCAGATCCTCGGCGATGAAGAGCGTATCACCTGCAGACCGGCTGACCTGCTCGAGCCTGAGATGGAGAACGCGCGCCGCGAATGCGCCGGCTTCATGAAGCAGGAAGAGGATGCGCTGACCCAGGCGTTCTTCCCGCAGGTCGCCCCCGACTTCTTCAAGAAGAGAGCAGAACGCGACTACAAACTGGACTTCAGCCTGCTGGACGAAGAAGACTGCGTCTATCCGGTATAGGCGTTCCGCGAGGAATCGCTCCTGCCGCAGCGCTGACAAGACAAAACGAGACCCGCACAGCTGTGCGGGTCTTTTATATTCGTAAAGCTGTGATGATCCGGCCGGACTATGCACCGACCGTCAGATCGGCGGTCTGGTAGCGGACCGCTTTCTCGATATCCGCGACGGCCACTTCCACCTGGAAGCCGACGCGGCCGCCGGAGAAGAAGATCTTCTCATGGGCGAGGATGGTCTCGTCAAAGAAGGTGGGGAAGGGCTTTTTCATGCCTACCGGCGAGCAGCCGCCGTGGATGTAGCCGGTCAGCGGCAGGAGCTCTTTGGACTTGATCATGGCGATGTTTTTCTCGCCGGCGGCCTTGGCCGCTTTTTTCAGATCCAGTTCATCTGCCACGGGGATGACGAAGACATAGTGCTCACCGGTCTTACCGACAGTCACGAGTGTTTTGTAGACCTGTTCGACCGGCTCGCCGAGCGCATTCGCCACATCGACGCCCGCCACTGCTCCTGTGTCTTCATAGAAGTGGGGCGTGTAGGGCACTTTTTTCTGTTCCAGAATGCGCATGGCATTCGTTTTCTTCTCTTTGGACATTGGGATTTCTCCTTGCAGCGTACTTATTTGTCTTCGGTACGTCTTTGCCGCAGCTTTTCGAGCAGCTGCGCCATGTCTTCCGGCAGCGGTGCGGTCACCTCGATGCGCTTGCCGGTCACCGGGTGGTCGAACGCGGTGAAGTAGGAATGCAGTGCCTGCCGGCCAATCAGCGGGGCGTCCACAGAGACGCGGGGCGGCAGATCGCGGTAATTGACGCCCTGTTCTCCGCTCTCATCAGCCGTTTCGGTTTTGGGCGGCAGTTCATGCAGTTCCGGGTTTTCTATTTCCCCGTAGAGGCTGTCACCGACCACCGCGCATCCGATGTGCGCCATGTGGACGCGGATCTGGTGGGTGCGGCCGGTCTTGAGGTCCAGCTCGACCAGCGAAAAGGCCTTGGCCAGTGCATCGTCTTCGTCAGCGCCGGGGATCGCCGGGAAAGACTCGATCACGCGGTAATGCGTTTCGGAAGGTTTGCCGTCGTCTTCGACCACACGTTTGAGACTGCCGTCGCGGTGGTAGGCAAGGGCTTCATTAATGATGCCCTGAGGTTCTTCGGGAATGCCGTGCACGATCGCCCGGTACAGTTTGGTAACGGTATCCGCTTTCATCTGTTTCATCAGTTCGCCCTGCGAGAGCTGGTTCTTGCCCAGCAGCAGGACGCCGCTCGTCTCCATGTCAAGGCGGTTGATGAAGCGGATCTTAAAACTCTGCCCGGTATCGAGCATATATTTGGCCACGCCGTTCGCCATGGTGCCGGACTTATGTCCTCGGGTCGGGTGGACCGTATAGCCGGCGGGTTTGTTCACCACAAGCAGATCCTCATCCTCAAAGAGGGGGAGGACCGGGACATCTTCCGGCTCGAAGTAGCTGGTCTCATCCGGGATCGCGACCGTGAGGATGTCGCCTTCTTTCGGCGTGATCCAGACCGGCGTCTGCTCGCCGTTGAGGTAGACCGTGCGGTTCCGCTTGATCTTGGACCTGAGGCGCGCCGAGAAGGAGAATTGCCGGCGCATGATCGTCCGGATGTCGAGCCCTTCTTCGATATCTGCTGCTGTGATGATGTATTTGAATTCTCTCATGTGAAGTGTCGTTGTTTTAGAAAGCTGGTTGTGCGTGAAGGCACCTGCATGCAGGACAATTGCGAGCCGCCGGCACTTAGCGACTGCCGAGCATTGCGAAGGCAGAGCTTAGTACCGCTGCGTGCGAGCATTAGCGGGAGCGTGTCCCTGCAGGCAGGTGCCTTCACACAGAAAAAGTCTAAAGGAATTTGGTCTTGACCTTGTTCCAGAAGTCATAACTCTCAAACCGCACGAGCTTCGTGACCGTATCCGACAGTTTGACCTGGATGCGCTGCACATCCGTGAACAGATGCTCGTTTCCGTCATTGATGATCCTGGTCTCGTGATGCCGCTCGTTCTCCGGCTCGATGACCAGTTCCAGGTCGGGCGGGAGCAGGATGCTCGACGTGAACGACCGGTAGGCGGTCGTGTTCATCGGCGCGATCGGCGTTGCCTGCAGAAGCTTGAGCCGGGGGTCGACAATGCTGCCGCCGAGAGAATAGTTGTAGGCCGTGCTGCCCGTCGAGGTCGCGATCAGGACACCGTCGCCGCTGAACTTCTCGATAAAACTGTCCCCGATGGAAATGTTGAGGTGCGTGGAGTAGGCATTGTTACCGCGGACGACGATCTCGTTGATACCTTTAAAGAGGAATCGCTCATTCTCCATTTCCACTTCCGCTTCCACTGCCGTGATCGGCTGCAGTGTATAACTGCCCGCCTTGAAGTCTTCAATGAAGTCGTCCACCTGATCCGGCCGGATCTCCTGAAAAAAGCCAAGGTGCCCGGTGTTGATGCCGACGATCGGTACGTCCGGAAAGTCATAGGAATGAATCGCCCGGAGGGTCGTGCCGTCTCCGCCGATGCAGATCAGCAGCGTGGAGTCTTCTGTCAGGCCGCGGGTGACCTCAAAACCGGCGCTTTCCAGTTTGGTGACCAGCCCGGAGGTCGTCTCTTCGGAGTACTGGTCTTCATTTGTGTAGATGGCGATGGAGTGCTTTTCCATGCGGATAATCCTTTCAAGGTGAAAATGATGCCACATTGTCCGCCAATGGGAGAGAATGTGGAGATTTTTTCAACGTTAGCAGGGACACTGCTGCCGTTTTTTACGATTTCTGAAGAGGCAAAGCCGAAAAACGTTGCAATTGTCGCCACTTTTTGCTTCAAAACAGGAAAAAGTGGAGTTTTTACCGGTGGGATCGCGGGAAGAAAGTCTGACAGCCGCACTGTCAAACTACAGTAACGTATCCAGTTCATCGACGAGCGCCGAGAACGTCTTCATCGCAGACTCGATCGGCGCCGGCTGACTCATATCGACACCGGCAATCTTCAGCAGTTCGACCGGATAGTCGTTTTCTCCGCACGCGAGGAACTGCAGATAGTTTTCCGGTCCGTCTTTGAGGATCAGATCGGAGATCGCCGCGGCGGCGGAATAGCCGGTCGCATACTTGTAGACATAGAAGGCGCTGTAAAAGTGGGGGATGCGCGCCCATTCGTACTGGATCAGATCATCCTGTACGAGATCCGGCCCGAAGTATTTGTTGTTGAGCGCATTATAGGTCTGGCACAGCCAGGCGGGGGTGATACTTTCGCCTTCTTCGGCATGCCGGTGGACGAGGTGTTCGAATTCAGCGAACATCGTCTGCCGGAACACGGTCGTGCGGAATCCCTCAAGCTGGAAGTTGATGAGGTATTTGCGCATCTCCGGGTCTTTTTCCGTGGCGAGCAGGTGCTTGATCAGCAGGTTCTCATTGACCGTGCTGGCGACCTCCGCCGTGAAGATGGAGTGGCTGCCGTAAATGTGCGGCTGCGTCTTTCTGGTATAGAAGGAGTTCATGCTGTGGCCCATCTCATGGACAAGCGTGAAGACGTCCTGGAGTTTTCCTTTGTAGTTGAGAAGCACGAACGGCTTGCTGTCGTAACATCCGAAACTGTAGGCGCCGCTGGTCTTGCCGGGCGTTTCATAGACATCCACCCAGCCGTCTTCAAAGCCGTGCGAAAGGTCGGAGATGTACTGCTTCCCAAGCGGCGACAGCACTTCCTTCGCCATGGCGACCGCCTCTTCGTAGGGGATATCCCGGTCGGGAACATCCACGAGAGGAGCGTACATATCCCACATCCGGAGCGCTCCGACGCCCAGCGCGCGTTTTCTGACCGCCAGATACTTATGCAGTGCCGGCAGGTTGTCATTGATGACTTGAATAAGATTATCGTAAACATCCTCGGAGACGTTGTCCGCGAAGCAGGCGGCGTCTCTGGCCGAGGAATAATGGCGGATATTTGCCCCGATCACATCCATTTTGACGCTGCCGGCATAGGTCGCGCCGATCGTGTTGATGTGGCTTTTATAGGCGGCGTACATCTTCTCGAACGCCTCCTGCCTGACGCGCCTGTCGCGGCTCTGCAGGAAGGTGATGTAGCTGCCGTGGGTCAGTTTGGCGGGCTTGCCGTCTTCCCCGGTGATCTCGCCAAAGTCCAGGTCGGCGTTATTCAGCATCGTGAAAATATCGTCGGTCGCGGAGGTGACTTCGCTGAGGCGGGCGAGGAGAGATTCTTCGGCGTCGGACAGCACGTGCTCCTTTTCGCGCAGCACGCACTCCAGATAGAAGCGGTAGACCGCAAGACCGGGTTCTTCATCGAGGAACCGCCCGATCGTCTCTTCGCCGAGACCGATCAGCTCCGGTACGAAGAATGCCTGTCTGGCGCCGATCCCGGCAACGGCGGCCATGACTTTGTCGGTCATCGCCTGGGCTTCCTCATTGGCGTTGTCCTCATCCCGCTTCATCCGCGCGAAGACGAAGACCTTTTCCAGCAGACGGTTCATGTCGTCTTTTTTGCGGAGCGATTCGAGGAGGACTGCGCTGCTCTCCCCGAGCCTGCCGGCGTATCCGGCCAGCTCACCGGCCATATCTTTGACCTTTGCAAGGTCCTCGTTCCACGCCGCAGCGTCCCGGTACATGCTCCCCAGGTCCCAGAGATATTTCGGATCGATGTCGTTTCTTGATGTGATCGTCTGCACGCCGTGCCTCCTTGTTTACACCTCAAATGGATTGATGTAAAATATTATAGCATATTATGCGCTGGTATGGGCGAAGTTATCCGCTCTGCCGCGCGGGAGAACACCCCGAAAAGAAGGAATTTATGGACAACAGACCTATCGGATTTTTTGACAGCGGCCTCGGCGGCCTGACGAGCATCCCGTACCTGCGGAAACATCTCCCGAACGAGAAGGTGATCTATTTCGGAGATACGGCACGGACACCGTACGGCAGCAAGAGCCCCAAGACCATCACGAACTTCGCGTGTCAGATCGCGGACTTTCTGGTGGAGAGCGATGTCAAGATGATCGTCATCGCGTGCAACACCATCAGCGCGACCTGTCTTGACGTGCTGCGGGAGAGGTATCCTCACATCCCGATCGTCGGGATCATCGAGCCCGCCGCGACCCGTACAGCCAGGATCTGTGCGATCGACAACGTCGTCGGCGTCATCGGCACCAAAGCGACGATCCGCAGCCATGCTTACGAATCGCTCATCCACGCGCATGACGGCGCGCTCGAAGTGCATGAGCTTGCCTGTCCCGCCTTCGTTCCGCTGATCGAAGAGGGGATCATCAACAGCGACATCATGGACCTGACCATCCATCACTATCTGGATGACTTCATACTGGAAAACCGCATCGATACGCTGATCCTGGGCTGCACGCACTATCCTCTCGTGGAGTCCCACATCCGGCGGATGCATCCGAATCTCAGGATCATCAATCCATCCGAAGTGGTCGTTGACACGGTCGAGGAGATCCTGAAGGACCGCAACGCGTTCGCGGACGGGACGGCGCAGGATGTCGAAAACTGTTTCTACGCGAGCGATCTGTCGGATAACTTCATCGCGATGATCGACCGCATCTTTGAGGATTCGAACGAGAAAGTCGCATTTAAGAATCTGGATGTATAAGAGCACGGAGGGAGCAAGGCATGGAATATGAAGAACTGATGGCACTCCTGGAACTGGACGATCCGTCTGAATTCGAATACTTTGAGAATTTCGCGGAGATCGCCGAGACAGACGAGGAGATCCCGGAGGAAACGCTCTATAAGCTCTTTTCCCGGGTGGATCCGCAGACGGTCAGCGAACTGATCGGCAACTACTTCGAAGAGGTCCTGCGCGCGATGCCGGACGACGGCACAGACGCGTATCTGCTGCTTGACAACATCAGCCGCTCGCTGGCGGGGCTTCTGGTCAGTGAGGAAGAGCGTGCCAAGGTGTACTTCTCGGAGGAACTGGCGAGGTTCCACCGCTGGTACACGAAAGAGTCGGAGGTGTCCTGCGTCAGTCAGGAGACCGGGCATGAGAAGATCATGCCGCTGCGCGACGCGCTGACGCTTGCCAGACTCGAAAAGCTGGACGGCGAACCGCACGGCTATGATTTTACAGGCTGTCTCGACTACGATATCGACGAGTTCATCATGCATTTCGCGGTCGACCGGGACGAGGAATGACCGGAGAAGGAAACAGCGATCTTATGACTTGTATCAATCAGAAGTACTACGCGGCTGATCCGAACGACGGCCGCTTTGATTTCCCGGCGGATATCTACCGGGTGAGCGGCGGCGCCGGCGGTGAGTGCTTTCTCATCACCGGCAGCGAAAAGACCGCGCTTTATGAGGCCGGCATGCCGTTTGACGGAGAAAGCCTTGTCCGCAACATTAAGGCGGTCCTCGGGGACCGTCCGCTTGACTACTGCTTCATCACGCATTCTCATTTCGACCACGCGGGCGGCGTGCCGTATCTGCGGAAAGCCTGGCCGGAACTGACTGTCGCCGGATCGGAATACGCAGCGTACGTGTTCACAAGAGAAGGCGCGCGGCGCGTGATGCAGGAACTGGCGGAAGCTTCGGCGGCGCGGTTCGGCGGGCCGGAGCAATGCCCGGTGACGCTTGAGGGGCTTGCCGTTACGAAGACGGTCCGCGACGGTGACCGGATCAGCCTCGGTGACCGGGAGATCGTCTGCATGGAAGCACCGGGACATACCCGCTGCTCCATGATGTTCGCGCTGGAACCGCAGCACTATCTGTTCGCCTGCGAATCCACGGGCGTCATGCTGGGGACCGGGGGCTGCGAGCCTGCGATCCTCACCAGTTATGAAGACGCGATGCGCGCCTGCGCACGCGGACGCGATTACCATGCGGTCCGCATCTTTTCGCCGCACTACGGCGTTGCGCCGGAAGGGTACAGCGATACCTACTGGGAGGTGTTCGAGCAGGCGGCGAACGACGAAAAGCGATTCATCGAAGACATGTATCAAAACGGCCTCAGCGAGGAGGAGATGCTGGCGCGTTTCGCGGACAGATACTTCTGCGAAGAACGCGGCCAGGTCCAGTCCTACGAAGCCTTTGCCGCGAATGCGAAGGCGACGTTCCGCCTGTACCGGCCGGAGGAAGGAACACTATGATCGAGATCAGAAAACTGAATGGAAACATCACCCTTGTTACCGAGCAGATGCCGCAGATGCGTTCGGCGGCTGCAGGCATCTGGGTCCGCACCGGTGCGGTCAACGAGACGCCAAAGATCGCCGGGATCTCCCATTTCATCGAGCATATGACGTTCAAGGGAACGAAGACCAGGAACGCTGCAAAGATCGCCGCGGACATGGAGAGTCTGGGCGCGCAGATGAACGCTTTCACGGGCAAAGAGATGACCTGCTACTATTTCAAGTCTCTTGAGTCGAGCTTCCGCGAGGGGTTCGAGGTCCTGCTGGATATGTTCACGGAGTCGGTGTTCGATGAGACGGAGATGGAACGCGAAAAGAAGGTCATCTATGAAGAGATGAAGATGATCAAAGACACGCCGGACGAAGACGCGCACGACACGATGGGCGAGCTTCTGTTCCGCAATTCCCCGTACGGCAACAGCATCATCGGCACGGAGGAAACGCTTGCGTCGATCAGCCGGGATACACTGACCGGGTATCTGGCACAGCAGTACGTGCAGGACAGCATCGTGATCGCTGTGGCAGGCCGGTTCGATGAGGAAATGGTCGCGGAAATGGCGCAGGAAAAATTGTTCCGCCTCAAAGAGACCAAGGACAAACCGACACTTGCAAGCGAACCGCTCGCACCGGCGTTCACCGTCAAGACGCGCGACATCGAACAGACCCATATCTGCATGGCGGCGCGCACGGTGAAACTGGACGATCCGCAGTACTACGCCCACCGCGTCCTGAGCTGCATCATGGGCGGCGGTATGAGTTCGCGGCTGTTCCAGAATGTTCGTGAGCAGAAGGGGCTTGCGTACAGTGTGTACTCGTCCTGCAATCCTTACTCCGAGGATGGG
>JAILFI010000224.1 GCA_024697655.1 Clostridiales bacterium | reverse complement strand
AAGAAGTCCGTCAAGGGCAGCCAGTTCGCAATGCCGTACTTCGAATTCTCCGGCGCATGCTCCGGCTGCGGCGAGACACCGTATATCAAGGTCATCACCCAGCTCTTCGGCGACCGCATGATGATCGCCAACGCGACAGGCTGCTCCTCCATCTGGGGCGCTTCCGCACCGAGCATGCCGTACACCAAGGATAAGAACGGCAGAGGTCCGTCCTGGGCGAACTCCCTGTTCGAGGATAACGCAGAGTACGGTCTTGGTATGGCGACAGCTGTCCGTCAGATGAGAGCGAAGATCAAGGATGATGTCGAAGAACTCATGGCGGGTACGCATAAGGAAGAAGTCCTCGCACCGGCACGCGCCTGGATCGAGAACATGGAGAACGGCGAGAACTCCAGAGAGATCTGCGACGCCTTCATCGAAGCGCTCGAGAAGACCGATCTGTGCGATCACTGCCGTCCCATCGCGGACAGGATCCTCGCGAATAAGGATTACCTCGTCAAGCGTTCGATCTGGTGCCTCGGCGGTGACGGCTGGTCCTACGACATCGGTTACGGCGGTCTGGACCATGCACTGGCTTCCGGCGAAGACATCAACGTTCTCGTCTTCGATACCGAAGTGTACTCCAACACCGGCGGGCAGTCCTCCAAGGCGACCCCGACCGCGGCGGTTGCGAAGTTCGCCGCTTCCGGTAAGCGCACCAAGAAAAAGGATCTGGGCATGATGGCGAAGTCCTACGGCTACGTCTACGTGGCACAGGTCGCGATGGGCGCGGACAAGAACCAGTTCATGAAGGCGGTTACAGAAGCTGAGGCTTACCATGGTCCGTCCCTGATCATCTGCTACGCACCGTGCATCAACCACGGCATGAAGGCCGGCATGGGCAAGGCGCAGGAGAGCGAGAAGCAGGCGGTCGAGTGCGGATACTGGAGCCTGTACAGATACAATCCGGAAGTCGAAGCAGCCGGCGAGAATGGCTTCACCCTCGACAGCAAGAAGGAGCCGAACGGCAAGTTCCGCGACTTCATCATGGGTCAGGTCCGTTACAACTCCCTGCTCAAGGAGTTCCCGGACATCGCCGAAGATCTGTTCGCGAAGACCGAGAAGGATGCGATGGACAGATGGGCAGGCTACAAGAAGCTGGCTGAGAGAGACTAACTGTATAGGATCCTGGACAGGCCTTGGGTCTGCAGGTAAGTAAGACTTGAATTTGAGGCATCTTCCGGAAGGAGGATGCCTCAAGTTGTTTCGGGAAAAAGCGAAAGAAGGGACCGCTATGAAACCAGTCATCGGAATCACGCCCCTGTGGGATAAGGAACGTGACAGTTATTGGATGTTTTCCGGGTATATGGATGCTGTTTCACAGGCGGGCGGCCTGCCGGTCATGCTGCCTTTTGTGACTGATGAGGAAGAAATCGCGCAGCTGTGCAGTCTGTGCGACGGGTTCCTTCTGCCGGGAGGTCCGGATGTGGAACCGGCCTTATATGGCGAGGAACCGCTTTATGACACTGTCTGTATGGAACCGGGGCGGGACGAGATGGAAGGCGCTGTACTGGCGCATGCGATCGGTCTCGACAAGCCGGTTCTGGGGATCTGCAGAGGGATCCAGTTTCTCAATGCGGCACTTGGCGGGACGTTGTATCAGAGTCTGCGGGAGCAGCACCCATCAAATGTGGCGCACTCCATGAAGCCGCCGTACGACAGGGCGGTCCATACTGTACGGATCGACAAAGGATCTCCTCTTTACGGGATCCTTGGGAAAGAAAAACTCGGCGTCAACTCTTATCACAATCAGGCGGTCAAGGAACTGGCACCGTGTCTCGTACCAATGGCGGTATCGGAGGACGGCCTTGTGGAGGCATGTTACATGCCGGGAAAGAAGTATGTCTGGGCGGTGCAATGGCATCCGGAGTTTATGAGCCGGGAGGATGAAGAAGCCGGCAGGCTTTTTGCATCGTTCGTTGGTGCCTGCGAAAAGGACTGACGGGAATACCTGACGCAGAAGGCGCAAAAAAACTAAAAAGCCGATAATGCAAGCAGTATCGACTTCTTAGTATATGAAATGTGAATAAGAAAGAAAGCTTGGTCAGGCTGCTGTTGCAGCTGTCTAAAAGACTCCCTTCAGACATCTAAAGTATATCTGAGGAAGTGGGTGGTGTCAAGTTGGATGCGATTCTTACAAGTGTTGAAATTACTGGCTTCCAGCGATTATGCACACTTCCTTTATTAGTTGCAATAATATAATATACAGAATATTCGCATATATAGATGCTGCCGGCAGCAGCGGATGCGGTGGGAACGGGGTTCTGCCCCGTTGAATTCATTGGCGGGGTGACTTATAATGTTAGCATGCACGAATATCCAATCACCGAACACATTGTCCATATGGCGGAGGAACACTGCCGGAAAGCCGGCGCCGGGAAAGTCGTCCGGATCGATCTGGTCGTGGGCGATTACTCGGGCTTTGTTCCGGAATCCATCCGCATGTACTTCGATCTGATCGCAGAGGGCAGTCTTTGCGAAGGCGCGGCGCTCGGCATCACCAGGATAAAACCGCAGCTCAGGTGTCCGGCATGCGGCACACTGTTTCACAGGCAGCCGATGTCTTTTGCGTGCCCGGAGTGCGGCGCGGACGGGGAGCCGACCGAGATCGGAAAAGAGTTTTATATCGAGAGCATAGAAGTAGAATAACTGCAGTCTGCAGAATGATAGGAGAATACAATGCACGACATCAGAAAGATCGACGTGATGGAAGGCATCATGGATGAGAATGACGCCATCGCGGAACATATCAAAGAACACATGGGCAGTCACGGTGTCCTGGTCGTCAACGAAATGGGGGCGCCGGGCGCCGGCAAGACGACGGTCCTGAAGAACATCATCCGCTGTCTGAAAGGGCTCAAGCCGTACGTCATCGAAGGTGACATCGAGTCCGACATCGACACGCAGGACCTCAATGGTCTGGGCATCGAGACATACCAGATCAACACCTTCGGCGCATGCCACCTGGACGCGCCGATGATCGATCACATGATCGATCATATGGAGATCGCCGGTCATCACGGCCATCATCATGAGGGGGATCCGCACACCCATGAAGCGGATCACGATCATTTTGACGGCCATGTACACGACCATGCCGCGGAGCGTCTCCACGACCATGAGCAGGATGCGGCGCACGCTGCTGTCCGCGAGCCGTCCGTCCTCTTCATCGAGAACGTCGGCAACCTCGTCTGCCCGGCGGAGTTCTCTATCGGCGAGCATGTCAAGATGCTGATTTCCACGGTCACCGAGGGCAGCGACAAGCCCTATAAATACCCGCTCGCATTTGAAAAAGCGGACCTGATCATTCTGAACAAAGTTGATCTGATCCCGTATCTGGATTTTGACGAGGAACGCTTCATGCGCGGCATCCGGGCGCTCAATAAGGACGTCCCGGTGTTCAAAGTATCCGGCCGGAACGGCGAGGGATTTGAAGAGGTCGCCGCCTGGCTGGAGGAGAAAGCGGCATCTTTATAGAGAACAGGTTGCTTTATGGCAGTGAAGATCACTGAGCGGATCCGTCTCTGGGGCATCGTGCAGGGCGTGGGATTCCGTCCGTATGTGGCCAAGGTCGCGGAATCGCTCGGAATGAAGGGAACAGTATCGAATATCGGCGGTCTGGTGGAGATCTATGTGACGGATACACCGCAGCGGATCTCCGCGTTTCTCGGCACCCTGATCGAGCAGAAACCGGGGCCGGCTGAGATCGTGCATGTACGGCGCGATCCGGCTCCTCTTTGTGTATACGAAACTTTCTCCATCCTTAAGAGCGGAGAAGGGGAACGCGAAGTGGCGATGATCCCCGCGGACATCGCGGTCTGCCCGGACTGCCTGCGGGAGATGTACGAACCGGCGGACAGGCGGTACCGCCATCCGTTCATCAGCTGCATGGTGTGCGGTCCAAGGTACACGATCGTGGACCGTTTTCCCTACGACAGAGACAATACGTCGATGATCGATTTCCCGATGTGCCCGTCGTGTGAAGCGGAATACACGACGCTGACCGACAGGCGCTATCATGCGCAGACCATCTCCTGCCACGACTGCGGTCCGCAGATGCTGGAGCGGCTCCAGATCGACGATCCGACGGATAAGCTGCCGCTGGAACGCGCGGCGGCGCTGCTCAAAGAGGGCTGCGTCGTCGGTTTCAAGAGCATGGGCGGGTACAATCTCTTAGCGGATCCGCTCGACCCGGAAGCGGTCCGTATGCTCCGGGAGATGAAGGGCAGAGAGAAAAAACCATTTGCGGTGATGTTCCGGTCGGTCGATGAGATCAGGCAGTACTGCAGTGTCAGCGAGGTGGAGGAAAAGCTCCTGACATCTTCGGCGCGGCCGATCCTTCTGCTGGAGAGAAAGCCGGCGGACGAACTGCAGGCCTTCCATCCCGCTGACTACAGCGAGTTCGAAAAAAGCCGGTTCATCGGTGCGTTCCTGCCGTCCATGGGTGCCCAGTATCTGCTGCTGGACGATTTCGGCGGGCCTCTGATCGCGACGAGCGCCAACCTGTCCGGCATGCCGATCATCAAAGAGGACGAAGAGATGTTCCGCTTTCAGGATACGCATCCTGATCTGACGGCCGTCTTTTACAATAAGCGAAAGATCCGCGTGAGCGTCGACGACAGCGTATGCCGTGTGATCGACGGGCAGCCGCAGATCATCCGGCGGTCCAAAGGCTATGCGCCGGTGCCGCTGTATGCCGAACCGTGCGAGCAGGAACTTCTGGCGTGCGGCGGGCAGCTCAAGAATTCCTTCGCGCTCGGCAAGGGCGGATTCGTCTATCCGAGCCAGTATTTCGGCGATATGGACAGCGCGGAGAACCGGGCTCTGTATGAAGAAAATGTGGAGCGGATGGCAGCACTGTTCCGGGTCCGCCCCGAAAAGGTCGTCTGCGATCTGCACCCGGACTACTATACGACCCGGTATGCGGAAGTATACGCGAAAACGCACGGTCTGCCGCTCGTCCGCATCCAGCACCATCACGCGCACGTGGCTTCGGTCATGGCGGAGAATGCCATCAGCGGTCCGGTCATTGGCGTAAGCTTTGACGGCACCGGCTACGGCACGGACGGCGCGATCTGGGGCGGGGAGTTCCTGCTGTGTGAAAAGGGCAGTATGGAGCGTCTCGCGCACCTGAAGTACGTCGATATGATCGGCGGCGACAGTTCCATGGACGAAGGCTGGAAATCCGCGGCCAGTTATCTGTATGCGGTGAAAAACGGCTATTATGATGAAGCGGCAGGCGGACAGCGCGATTCCTCATCGGAGGACATCACCATCGATATCCGCGATCTCATTGCCTACAGCGAACGGATGGATACGCTCGCGCACCGGGAGACGGAGATCCTTGAAAAGGCGATCGCGGCAGGCATCAACACAGTGAAAAGTTCCAGCATGGGCAGGCTGTTCGACGCGGCGGCAGCACTGCTGGGCATCTGCGATTACAATTCCTACGAGGGGGAATGTGCGATCCTGCTCGAGGATGCCGCTGCAAGGGCGAAAAAGACCCCTGAGAGGAGCGAAGCGGACGATCTGGCTCTGGTGTTCCACATGCGCATCGCTTACATGATCGCGGCAAAATGCAGGGAACTCCGGGAGAGGACCGGGGTGAGCAAAGTGGCTCTGACCGGCGGCGTGTTCCAGAACCGGATCCTGATGGAGGAAACGCTGGAGCAGCTCCGTGCGGTGGGATTCGAGACCTACTATAACATCTCCGTCAGTCCCAACGACGGCGGGATCGCGCTGGGACAGGCGTACGCGGCTTCATTCCTGCCGGGCGAACCGTCTATGGCGTAAACCGCAAAGTTGTGGCACAATAGGAGAAGCGGCCGGAAGCGGCTGCACAAGAAAAACAAAACAGCAGCCCGCTGATGGCGGGCAGGGGATAGATAAAGGAGAGCATTCGATATGTGTATCGCGATACCGGGCAAGGTCGTCGAAGTGGACGGCATGCGCGCGAAAGTGGATTACAGCGGCAATCAGGTCATGGTCAACACCGGTCTTGTGGAGCCGAAAGTGGGGCAGTATGTGCTGGTCCACGCCGGCTGCGCCATTGAAGTCATGGAGAAGGACAAGGCGGAAGAACTGATCGAGCTGTTCTCGGACATCGAGGAACTGGCGTAAGACCGGAGGGATCGCACCATGAATGAATCTCTCGCAAAGACCGTTTCCTACCTGAAAGCCTATGATGGTCCGGATATCCGCCTGATGGAGGTGTGCGGGACCCACACGGCGGCGTTATTCAAAGGCGCCGTCCGCAGTCTCATCTCGCCGAAGATCCATCTGATCAGCGGTCCGGGCTGCCCGGTGTGCGTCACACCGGCGGCTTTTATTGACAAATGCGTGGAATATGCCCATACGGAAGGCCATGTGCTCTATTCGTTCGGCGATATGTTGAAGGTGCCCGGCACCGCCGGCAGTCTGTCAGACCACAAAGGGCAGGGGGCGCGTGTCGAGGTGGTCTACTCTCCGTTTGAAGTTCTGGAAAAAGCGCAGTCGCAGCCTGATGTGACCCACGTTGTGGCGGCGGTCGGTTTTGAGACGACGGCACCGATCTACGGCCTGATGATCCGGGAGATGCGGGAAAAAGACATCCACAATGTCAAACTCGTCACGGCGATCAAGACGATCCTGCCTGCACTCACCTGGATCTGCGACAGCCAGCCGGAGATCGACGGATTCATCTGCCCGGGGCATGTATGCGTCATCATCGGCAGCGACCCGTTCAAGCCGCTGGCTGAGAAGTACAGAAAACCGTTCGTGGTGGCAGGATTCGAACCGGAACACCTGCTGGTGACCATCTACGACCTGGTCCGGCAGATCGAAAACGGCACACATGAGGTGGGCAACCACTACAAGAACGCTGTTCACGCGGCGGGCAATCCGAAGGCACTGGAGGTGCTGGATGAGTATTACACGCCGGGCGCAGCGGTCTGGCGGGGGCTCGGGAGCATCCCTGACTCCGGTCTTTATATCAGCGAACCGTACCGGGAATACGACGGAGGCAGTTTCGGCCTCGACAAAGATGTTGAATTACCGCCGGCATGCCGCTGCGCGGATGTCATCACCGGCCGGATCGATCCGGCGGACTGCCCGATGTTCGCTTCCGGCGGCTGCACCCCGACCGCACCGTACGGACCGTGCATGGTCAGCGCGGAAGGTGCCTGCGGCATTTGGTACCGCAACCGCTGATCTCATGCGGCAAGCGGAACGGATCCGTATAGCGAGCGATTCCTTAAGAAAAGAGAGACTATGAGCGAGACAAAAGACATCATCACGATGGCACACGGCAGCGGCGGGCAGGCATCCCACGAGCTGATGGGCCGGGTGTTCGGCAAATACTTTCATAACGATATTCTGGACGCCCTGGAAGACGCGGCGGTCCTTGACATGGAGGGCGGCAAGCTGGCCTAAAGCACGGACAGTTTCGTCGTCACACCGCTGTTCTTCAAAGGCGGCAACATCGGTAAACTCTGCATCGCCGGGACGGTCAACGACCTGCTGATGATGGGGGCGGAGCCGAAATACCTGACGTGCGGGTTTATCATTGAAGAGGGCTTTCCGATCGAAGACCTCGACCGGATCGCTGCTACGATGGCGGAAGAGGCAGCCAAGGCCGGCGTTGTCATCGCTGCCGGTGATACCAAGGTCGTGGACGGCCAGGGCGGTCTGTACATCAATACGTCCGGCATCGGTCTGATCCCGGACGGAAGAGCGGCCCGCGCGGCGAACATGAAACCGGGGGATAAAATCATCCTGTCCGGCAATCTGGGCGATCACCAGGCCTGCATTTACAGTGCCCGCATGGGGATCGACAATGAGATCACAAGCGACTGCGGCGTGCTCAAGGATATCACCGATGCGCTGTACGCGGCCGGCATCGTGCCGCATACGATGCGCGATGTGACAAGAGGCGGCCTCGGGACGATCCTGAATGAACTGTGCAGAACGGCAGGATGCGGGATGCAGATCGAAGAATCGCAGATCCCGGTCGATGAGAAGGTCGCAGGACTGGCAGGGATCCTGGGTCTTGATCCACTCTATATGGCGAACGAGGGTAAGATGATCGCGGTCGTTGCAGAAGAGGACGCTGAGAAAGCGCTCGCTGCCATGCGCGCGGCGGAACACGGCAAAAACGCTGCTGTGATCGGAACGGTCACGGAGGACGCGAACGTGCAGCTGGTCACGCCGCTCGGCGGAGTGCGCGTTCTGGACGTGCTGTACGGGGAAGGATTGCCGCGGATCTGCTGAAAAAGGCTTTTCATTTTTTGAAAAGTGGTATATAATTATTATATAGATTGTAAACAATTTAATTTTATACAATCAAAAATGTCGTATCGGGATTGATTATGGAGGGTAAGACATGATTATCAAAGCGGTCAAATTCAGAAGAGACGGATTTTACGGGCAGCCATTCGCGTTCGGTGGGGAAGAAGGGCCTGAGAAGTTCGATCCAACGGTCAGATACCGCGGGAGTCTGCAGAACTGGGTCATCGATACAGGCGATGAAGTGATCCTGGTAGATACCGGTCTTCCTGCCGGGACACCTGAGGAAGTGCCGGATGAGACAAGCCCGGCTTACACCGGTAAGGACATCTGCAGTTACATGGAAGCGTTTGAGGCACTTGGCTATAAGCCCGAGCAGGTCACTAAGGTCCTGCTGACGCATAAACACGCCGACCACTCCGGTGAACTGAAGTCCTTCCCGAACGCTGAGATTTTCGTTGGTGAAGAAGAACTGTCTGCGGATGAACTGCAGGGCATTGAAAACCTCGTGCCGGTCAAATTCACAGACGGGGCATACTATGAATTCCCGGAAAGTCAGAAGATCTGCGACGGCGTCTACTTCCTCAAAGCGAAAGGCCATACGAACGGCAACAGTATCGTCATCGCTGAGATCGACGGGCTGTTCTATATGATGCACGGCGACATTACCTATGTCGATGAAGCGCTGTATGAGAATAAACTCTCTGTCGTCTTTGACGATCTGCCGGCAGCGCGCGAGACGCTGGACAGAGTCCGCGCTTTCATCCGTAATCATCCGACCGTTTATATGTCCACCCATTCGCCCCAGGGGTATGAAAATCTGGAAACAAAGCGCGTGATGGATCTGGACAATCCGGTGCCGACCGTTCCGGCAGAGATCGATTTCTCCGCCATGGAGGCTTCCGGCAAGTATATCTGCTCCATCTGCGGCTATGTGTATGACCCGGCGGAACACGGCGGGGTAGCGTTCGAAGACCTGCCGGAAGACTGGGTCTGCCCGCGCTGCAAACAGTCGAAAGAAAAATTCAACAAGGCATAGAGGAAGCGTGATCATGAATAACGCGAACGCAGACTTCGATCTGCAGAACTATTTGATCAACGGAGTGGAGCGCGTTGTGAAAGATGCGTTGAAGGCCACGCTCAAAGATCCGAAGGAAAGCGCGTTCATGATGCGGTTTGCCGCAGCGAGCAGAGCCGCTTCGAAGAAACGCCGGGAGGCGGAAGATGCGGGGGAACACATCCCGCCGTTTCTGATTGCCAGCATCACCAGCCAGTGCAACCTGCACTGCGCGGGGTGCTATTCCCGCTGCAATGAGGCGACGGTGGATGCAGCACCGGTCGATCAGCTTTCCGGAGCGGAGTGGCTCAGAATCTTCCGCGAGGCGGATGAGATGGGGGTTAGTTTTATCCTTCTGGCTGGCGGTGAGCCGATGCTGCGCAGCGACGTCATCGAAGCGGCCGGCACAGTGCCCGGCATCCTGTTCCCGATCTTCACGAACGGCACCTACATCGGCGCGCGGTATTTTGCACTGCTCGACAAATGCCGCAACCTGCTGCCGGTCATGAGCATCGAAGGCGGCAAGGAAATCACCGACGGGCGGCGCGGCGAGGGCGTTTACGAGCAGCTCATTGCCAATATGGACGAGCTGCACCAGCGCTGCCTGATCTTCGGTGCTTCAGTGACGGTCACAAAAGAGAACATAGAAGAAGTGACTTCCCCGGCATTTCTGCAGGAACTGTCCGGCCGCGGCTGCAAGGCTGTGATTTATGTGGAATACGTGCCCGTGACGGAAGACTCACAGGAACTCGCACCAGGGGAGGCGGAGCGGGACTGCCTGCGCGCGAAGATCGATGGACTCAGACAGGATCATCCGCAGATGGTCTATATTTCTTTCCCGGGGGATGAAAAAAGCTCCGGTGGCTGTGTGGCTGCCGGCAGGGGTTTTTTCCATATCAACTCCCATGGCGGGGCGGAACCGTGTCCATTCTCTCCATACTCCGATGTGAACATCCGCGATACATCCTTGCGCGAAGCGATGCAATCGCCGCTGTTCATGGCACTGCGCAGCGGAGACATCCTGCTGGATGATCACGACGGCGGCTGTGTGCTGTATGAAAAGCGGGACGAGGTCGAACGCATCATCGCCGGGCAGGCGGTGTAGAAAGTACCAAAAGAAAACCGCAAAGCGGAACCGAATAAGGTGAAAAAGAACCGTGTCATCAAAAAATGACGCGGTTTTTTAATGGATACCCTGTTTTTTGGAATCGCTCAGCCGAATGATATGGTGTCAGTTAAAGGACGCTTCCGGAAAGCAGTCAGTTCAAACAGGGGACGCTGCAACAGCATTCCCGGAAAGGAAGACAAGTTATGAAAAGCAATGAAATGTCAGTAAGAAAGAGAGTTACAGCAGCTGCACTGTCTGCGGTCATCTGCATGACGCCGATCGCCGCGACTGCCACCGGTGTTTTCGCTGACACAGAGGAAATGCCGGCACCTGTCCCGTTCGCGCATATGCTTCACAACGCGGCTGGACAGCTGCTCGATCATGAAGGCAATGTGCCGGAACCCGGCACAGGTCCTGCTCCGGCGGATCTGCAGAAAGAGATGAGCGGTCTGCCGTTTGGCGGCAAGATGCAGCAGTATCTGGATCATGAAGGCAATGTGCCGGAGCCGGGTACAGGTCCGGCACCTGGCAGTGGCCCTGTCCCTGCTAAGGTCAAGGACGCGGATAACAGCGGGATGCAGGACGGAAATGCGCCGCAGGACGGAAATGCGCCGCAGGACGGAAATGCACCGCGGGACAACGCACAGAAGGATAGAGACAATCAGCAGGCGGGCGCACCGCTTGATCACAACGGCAATACGCCGGAACCCGGCACAGGCCCGGCTCCGGGCAACGGCCCCGCACCTGGCAGTGGGCAGGCACCGAATGGCGGGCAGCCGGCTGCTGAGCTGGGGCAGTAGAAGAGGCTTAACCTTTTTTCAAGCAAACGCGGATAGTATTGCCTCATGAGTACGGCAAATGAAAAGGTGCTGGAGGCCCGTTTGAACGAACGGGCTCTGGCACAGCTATTAAAAGAGAATACACGTTTTCTGAAGGCAAAGGCGTATCAGGCTTTGGGACGCCCCATCGACCAGTCGGATGATGAATGGTCTGTCTCAGTCATCGCATTCCACGAGGCTGTCGAAAAGTACGACCCAGGAAAGGGGACTTTTCACAGTTTCGCAGGGCTGCTGGTGAAACGGCGGTTGTGGGATCATGAACGGGCGCAGCGGCGGCAGGAGCGATGGGTTGTCACTTCCCGGGATGCGGTGATAGACCC
>JAILFI010000222.1 GCA_024697655.1 Clostridiales bacterium | reverse complement strand
GCAACGAAAGCCCGATTTGGTGATTTTCAAAAAAGAAACGAAATCACCGACTTTTTTCAACGCTTTCAGCAAGCTGGCATCAGAAAAAGAGCCAATTTGCCGGTCAGAAAGCGGGAAACGTTGAAATTTTTCGGTGATCTTATTGTTTTTTGTGTTTTTACGCACGACAGCCAACAGTAAGGGACAGCAGCAACAGCCTACAGAGACAGCCAACAGTAAGGGACAGCAGCAACAGCCTACAGAGACAGCCAGCAGTAAGGGACAGCAGCGCCGGACAGCGGCGCCGGACAGCGGCACCGGACAGCAGTGCCGGACAGCTGCGACAGTCTGCCGTTACAGGATACCGTATTGTTTCGCTTCGGCGGTGAGCTGTTCGCGGAATTTGGGGTGCGCGATGGCGATGAGCCGCTCGGCGCGCTCTTTCAGTGTGGCGTTCCTGAGCTGTGCGGCGCCGTATTCGGTCACGATATAGTCCGCATAGTTGCGGTGGATCGAGACAGCCGCCCCGGGTGTGAGCACCGGCTTGATGCGGGAGGCCTCGCCGTTTTTCGCTGTTGAGCTGAACGCGACGATGCCGCGGCCGCCCTTGGAGTAAAACGCTCCCATCGCAAAGTCGATCGAGCCGCCGGTCCCGGAGATGAGTCTGGTGCCGACCGATTCCGAACAGATCTGCCCGGACAGATCGACTTCGATCGCCGTGTTGACCGAGACCATGTTGTCGTTTTGCGCAATGACAGCAGGGTCGTTGCATTTGTTGGCCGGGTAGTTGAGGAATCGCTCATCGTTGTCGAGGTACGCATACGCTTCCCGGCTCCCGTATGTGAACGCGAATACCGCTCTGCCGGGCTCGAGCGTCTTGCGGCTGTTGTCGACGATACCGGCTCTCATCAGATCGACCAGTGCCGTGCCGAGCATCTCTGTGTGGATACCCAGATGCCGGTGATCCTGCAGGGCCGCGACCAGCGCGTTCGGGATGCGCCCGATGCCGAACTGCAGCACATCGCCGTCATTGATCAGCGCCGCGACATTCTCGCCGACCTTGCGCTCATCTTCGCCGAAGGTGGGATCCGCCAGCGCGTACAGCGGCAGATCGGACTCATAGCAGCATTCGATCTCGGAGAGGTGCCAGCGCAGCGCGCCTTCGACGTGCGGGCAGGCCGGGTTGATTTCGAAAATGCGTTTGTCCGCATTCCGGACGACTTCATACTCGGACTGCATGCTGGGGAACATCGTCACGTAGCCGTCTTCGTCCGGAGGGGTGGCGACGCCCATGAAGACGGTCGGTCTGTAAGAATCGACCATCAGCTGCCCCATGTGGCGCAGGTTGCAGGGGATATAATCGCTACTGCCCCGCGCATGGATCCTGCGCAGCTGCGGTCCGTAGAAGTAACTCAGGAAGCGGAATCGGTCCGCATACTGCGATTCCATGATGAACGGGTAGTCTTCCGCCAGGATGCCGCACCAGAACGTGACATCCTCCACGCGGTCCGCGATCTCGTGCATGTGCCGGTACGCCAGCATCGGCTCGCTGGCATACTGACCGCCGCAGACGATGTCGCCGCTTTGGATGCGCGAAAGGGCGTCCTCGAGGGTGGTGCATTTTTCTTTGTAAAGCGCAGTAGTTTCGGGGCTCATGGGGGAATCCTTTTCTGTGAATCGCTATGGCTTGCGCCGGTTGCAGCGGTCTGGTGTTTCCGATGCTCATTATAATATATACGCCGCCGGCCGTACAATCATTCCTTTTGGGAACCGCGGCAGGGCGATTCCGTATGTTAACCAATCAAATAAAATAGGTTGACAACGAAATGCGGTGCAACTATACTTGGAGATGGCCGCTTTTGTAACAGCTTACAGACAGATAGGAAGGAACGCTCATGGCACAGCCCGTAACAAGAACCGCACAATCAAAACGCACTTTGGAAATGACATTCATCGCGATCTTCGTCGTGCTCATCGCGATCTGCTCGTGGATCAGCATCCCGACCGCTGTTCCGTTCACCCTGCAGACGTTCGCGATCTCCCTGACCGTTCTCCTTCTGGGCGGCCGCCGCAGCACGATCGCCATCACGGTCTTCATCCTGCTGGCAGCGGTCGGCGTGCCCGTGCTGTCCGGGTTTGCCGGCGGCATCGGCGTTCTGCTCGGCCCGACCGGCGGCTATATCCTCGGCTTCCTGCTCACGGCAGTCGTGTACTGGATCCTGACAAAGTTCTTCGGCGAATCGCTCCCGGTCCGCCTCGGCGCGATCCTCGCGGGCATCGCCGTGATGTACCTGTTCGGGACGCTCTGGTTCGTCAAGGTCTACACAGCGGGCGGCGACAGCATCACCTTCGCCGGCGCGCTCATGCTCTGCGTCGTGCCGTTCCTGATCCCGGAAGTTATCAAGCAGGTCCTGGCCTTCACACTGGCTGCCAGACTCCGGCCGCACCTGCCGCTGGAAGACTGAGAACCGCTTAGTCGATCGGGGCCCCGATAAAGATACCGCAAGCCGGAAAGCATAGTCTTTCCGGCTTTTTTATTCTTCTCTTTCCCATATACAAAGCGTTCCCGGATGTGATAAATTGGTGCGTAGAGGCGGAGTCTCCGCAATGCGTCCGCTGCGGAGCAACTGCGGCTGCGCTGATCCGCCGCAGAGAAAGGAAGCATCATGCGTTACAGAGAACTTGGGAAGACCGGGCTCAAAGTCAGCGAGATCGGATTCGGTCCGGAGTGGCTGGTCGGCAGACCGTACGAAGATGTCCGCCGGATCGTGGATCGCTGCGAAGAACTGGGCGTCAATTTCTTCGACTGCTGGATGGCGGAGCCGAACGTCCGCACCCATCTCGGCGAGGCGATCAGGGGCCGCCGCGGCAGATGGATCGTCCAGGGTCATGTCGGCAGCACTTGGCAGAACGGCCAGTACACCCGCACGAGGGACATGGCATTTGTCGAGCCGGCCTTCGAGGACCTCATGGCGCGCCTTAGCGTCGAGTATCTGGACCTCGGCATGATGCATTACATCGATAAAGAGAGCGATTATGAGACGGTCGTGAACGGCCCGTTCTACAAGTACATGGAATCGCTCAAAGCGCAGGGCCGCATCCGGCATATCGGCATGAGCACCCACAATCCCCGCATCGCCGCAAGAGCCGTGCGGGAGGGGGTCGTCGAAAATCTGCTCTTCTCGGTGAACCCCGCGTTCGATCTTCTGAGTACCGATGATCTCGAAGAATACCGGGAAGGGGATTATGCGGCGGCGTATCACGGCATTGCGCCGGACCGGGTCGAACTCTACAAACTCTGCGAAAGCCGCGGCGTAGGGATCGCCGTGATGAAACCGTATGCGGGCGGCAAGCTTTTCCGGAAGGAATGGTCACCGTTCGGGGTGGCGCTCACGCCGGTGCAGTGTCTGCATTACGCGCTGACAAGACCTGCGGTCGCGGCAGCGCTGGTCGGTGTCAAAACACCGGAAGAAATGGAAGCGGCGGTCCGGTACGAGACCGCGCCGGAAGACGAAAAAGACTATGCGACCGTGCTTGCCAACGCGCCGATGCGCGCGTACGGCGGGTCGTGCACGTACTGCGGTCACTGTGCGCCGTGCCCCGCCGGGATCGACATCGCGACGGTCAACAAGTTCTATGATCTGGCGGTCATGCCGCAGATGATGGCTGCGGAGGACGGAGGAGAAGGGGCGGTCCCCGACGGCATCGCCGATCACTACCGCCAGCTCGACGCCAAAGCGTCTGCCTGCATCGGCTGCGGCGGCTGCGAGGAACGCTGCCCGTTCAGCGTCCCGGTGCGCGAGAGAATGGAGAAGGCTGCAGCGCTGTTCGGAGAGTAGGAGAAGGAACGCCGGCCGTGCCGGCGATAGAATAAATGAGAAAGAAAGGATATCTGTTCGCCGCCATCGGCGCGATAGGCTGGGGGACAACATTCGTAGCAACCAAGATCGTCGTGACGGCCGTGACGCCCGGGACATTCCTGTTCCTGCGGTATCTGATCGCCACGTTCGTTCTGCTGGCGGTCTATCACAAGCGGCCGCGTCAGAAGGTGGCGCGCAAAGACCTGCCGATGATCGTCCTGATCAGTGTTCTCGGCTATTTCTTCGCGATCTGGTGTCAGCACGCGGCAACCGCACTCATGGATGCCGCACTGGCCTCCCTGCTCTTCGCGGTGACGCCGGTCAGTGTATTGTTGATGGCGATCCCGGTCCTCGGCGAACGCGCAGGCGGGAGAAAACTGCTGGCGATCGCGCTCACGGTCGGCGGTGCGCTGCTGGTCATCGGCAGAGCCGGCAGCGGCAGTACACCGATGGGGGTCGCACTGGCAGTCGGCGGGATCCTCAGCTGGTCCCTGACGTCCGTGCTGATCCGTAAAACCTGCGCGCATATGGATGTCGTCTGGCTGACCATCTACACGCAGATCATCGCGGCGCTCTGCTGTTTGCCGATGCTGCTCCGCCAGCTCATGCTCGGGCAGGAGGCATTGGGCCTCGGCACCCTCAGCGGGAGCCACATCGCGGCGTTCCTGTGGGCAGGTATCGTGAGCACGGCGCTGGCCAATCTCGCATGGAACCGCGCGCTCGACCTGATCGACGCCAACACCTGCAGTCTTTTCTATGCATTGATGCCGCTGACAGCAGGCGTTTTGGGAGTGTTTCTGCTCGGCGAATCGCTCAGCCTCAACTTCCTACTCGGCGGTTTGATCATCTTCGCCGGCATGGTGCTCGCCGCAACAGGCGATCCGGCATTGTCCGCTGCGGAAACCGCCCGGCACAAAGAAGACAATAAAACGCATCAGGAGGATGCTTCTCTATGACTCACGCAGATGAACTGAAACTCAAACACCGGTCGATGGCGCTGATGATCCTGATCGCTGCGCTTTGGAGCATTGGCGGTCTGTTCATCAAACTGATCCCCTGGGAACCGCTGCAGATCGCCGGGATCCGCAGTCTCATCGCGTCTTTGGCGACGGCGCTGTTTATGCTGCTCACGCATAAGAGATTCCGGCTCAACAAATGGTCGTTGTTCACCGGCATCAACGTCGGACTTGTTTGTGCGACCTTTGTTTTTGCAACAAAATTGACGACCGCGGCCAATGCCATCGTCATCCAGTACTCCTCTCCGATCTTCGTCCTTCTGATCAGTACGGTCTTTCTCAAAAAAACGTTGCATCGGCGGGATGTTGCGGTCGTTGTGACCGTCTTCGCAGGGATCGCTCTGTTCTTTCTGGATCAACTGTCTCCCGGTAATCTGACGGGCAATCTCCTCGCCATTCTGGCAGGTGTTTTCATGGCGTTGATTTTCATCGGCAACTCGATGGCGGGGGATTCGGACGAGATGCGGTTCTCCGGGCTCATCATCGGCCACGGCCTATGCGGTCTTCTGACGATCCCGGCACTTTTGTTGTACCCGTTCCATCCCGCCCCTGTCGATATCGGCTATATTCTGCTGCTCGGTGTCGTGCAGATCGCGGTGCCGTATATCCTGCTGGCGATAGCGGGCAAGCACTGCCCTGCGCTTGCCGGCAATCTCATCTGTTCCCTCGAGCCGATCCTCAACCCCTTGTGGGTCCTGCTGTTCTATGGGGAACAGCCGGGCTTCTTCGCACTGATCGGCAGTGCGGTGATCATCGTAAGTGTAGTGATCTGGACGATCGCGGACGCGCGCGCGGAGAGCGCGGCGCAGCTGAAAACCGCGGCAGGCACAAAGGCACCGCCGCGGGAGGGTTGACCGGAAAAAGGGTTTATTTGCCGATCGTTTTGATCGTCGCGCCGCCGACAACGAGGTCTTCATCCTCTATATCATAGAAGACGACCGCCTGGCCGGGGGTCATGGCGCGCTGCGGTTCATCGAAGACGACGCGGACGCGGGAGCAGGGGGCACCGGCGCCATCCGGCGTGCCCGTCTCAGTGTCTGCCGGAGCCGGCAGCGGATACAAGGTCGCGGGGGCGGCCTTTTTGCGGTACCGCGGCATGGCGAGGACGCGCATCGGCTCAGTCAGGTCTGCAATGCTGATCCAGTTCGCATCGTCTGCCGTGAGCTCTCTGCGGAAAAGCGATTCCTCGGGACCGACCGTCACGGTGTTGGCGTTCATGTCTTTGCCCTGCACATAGACCGGCGTGCCGAGCGCCAGCCCGAGTCCTTTGCGCTGCCCGGTCGTGTACCGTACGGCACCCTTGTGGCGGCCGACGATGTTGCCGGCTATGTCGAGGAAGTCGCCTTCCGGGTAGGCGCAGCCGGTATACTGCTCCATGAAGGCAGCGTAATCGCCGTCCGGGACGAAGCAGATATCCTGCGATTCCTGTTTGTGCGCGTTCACGAAACCGTGCGCCGCCGCGATCTGCCGGATCTCCGCCTTGGTCAGGCCGCCGAGCGGGAGCACCAGGCGTGACAGCTGCTCCTGTGTGAGCATATATAATACATAACTCTGGTCTTTTGTCTTGTCCGCGGCTTTGCGCAGCAGCCACCGTCCGCGCTGTTCATCGAAAAAGACCTGTGCGTAATGACCGGTCGCGATATGATCGCAGCCCGCATCAAGGGCAAGGTCCAGCAACTTGCCGAACTTCATCGTACGGTTGCAGTCGATGCAGGGATTGGGCGTTGCGCCTTCCTCGTATACCCGGATGAACCGCTCGATGACCTGCGCCCGGAAATCTGCCTGGTAGTCGACGGCTTTGAAGGGGATCCCCATCCTGCGGGCAACAGCCTCCGCGTCCGCCACGTCGCGCAAAGAACAGCACGTCTTGCCGGACATGCCGATCACTTCATTGCTGAAGAGACGCATCGTGACCCCTTTGCATTCCCAGCCCGCTTCCTGCAGCAGGAGAGCCGCCACACTGCTGTCGACGCCGCCGGACATGGCGACGAGAACGGTGCCGCCGGAAGGAGCGGGGTTTATATTCCTATCATTTGAGTTGTTAATATCCATGTCCCTATCATACCATACCGCGCAAGACTGCGGGTGTTGTGTACAGAGGAAAAGATGGTAAAATGTGAGATAGGATGAAATGACCTCTTTGCTGCACCGGAACAGCAGTCCTTTTTCAGAAACTCATTCTGGTAGACGCGATGACGAAAAAAGCCAAAAAGAAATCCGCAAAAAAAGCAGCGCCTGCCGCTCCGGCAGCCGGCACCGCACTGAAAGAAAAAAGCACGATCATTGCGCTGGTCATTGCGGCGGCGGTGTTTTTTGCTGCGCTTTACGGGATCTATTCCGATGATATCCTGCATGGAGAACAGGAAATGTTCTCGCCCTACGGGGATGAACTGGTGGAATTTGAAAAGGCGACCGTCACCGAGATCCCATACGAAAACATGGAAATCGACGAGGCGGCGGACGGGGCTTACGCCGGCGAGCAGGACCTGATCGTCCTCATCAAGAGCGGACAGTATAAAGGTGAAACGATGGAGGTCGACTGCTTTTTCAGCCCGCTCACGGGCGTCCCTGTGGAGGTGGGAGACAGCGTCACGATCACGATCAAGACCCGCGGCGACGGAACGCGGTACGCCTCGGTATATGAATACAACCGGATCCCGCTTCTGGCGGTCTTTCTGCTGCTGTTCTTCCTCGTGATCATCGTGATCGGCGGCCGGACGGGATTGAAATCGCTGATCGGACTGGTCTTTACGGTGATCTGTCTGTTCGCGCTCCTGATCCCGCTGCTGCTAAAAGGCGCCCCGAATATCCCGACGACCTTCCTCATGTGCGTGTATATCGCGTTCGTGTGCTTTACGATCCTCGGCGGTGTCCACAGGAAGAGCATGAGCGCTTTCCTCGGTACGGCAGCCGGTGCATTCTTTGCGATGGTATTGGGGATCGTTGTGCAGTCGCTCGGAAAGATCAACGGGCTCAGGCTGGAAGATGCCGAACCGCTGTTGCAGCTGAAATATGCCGGCGCATCGGTCGAGGTGCAGGGGCTGCTCGTAGCAAGCATCATCATCTGCGCGCTCGGGGCGGTCATGGATGTTGCGATGAGCATTTCTTCCGCGCTTGAAGAGGTGCATGCGGCAAATCCGTCTCTTTCGAGGAGGGATCTGTTCAGATCCGGTATGAATATCGGCCGCGATATGGTCGGTACGATGACCAACACACTGATCCTCGCTTTTCTCGGAAGTGAATTCACCCTGATGATCTTTCTGTATGCGCGCGGGCTCTCCTTCTATCAGTTGTTCTCGACGGCATTTGTCAGTCTGGAGACGATCAGCGGTCTTTCGTCCAGTCTCGGCATGATCCTGGCGATCCCGCTGACCGCACTGATCTCTTCCGCACTGATCACAAGAAAGCGGATCTGATCAAAGATAGACGAGCTAAGTAAACAAGGGGCAGCCGCCCCTTGTTTTTTGTTTTTGTATCCAGAGCTTTTCGGGTGTATTGATTACAACAATGGGATGTTTGTTAACATGATTAAAAATTGCGCGATTATTCTAATAAAAAATGGACGCGAGACAACAGTTCATGGTATCATTAAGCATCTAATAGTAGATTATTTAACAATCACAAGAGATGATCCGCAGATACTTCACAAGCATGAATGAAAGGAGTCCGGTATGAACAGTCGATTCAGGAAAGGGATGGCGATCCTTGTAACGTTGACATTCCTGATGCAGTACGTGATCTTCACATCGCCGGCGATGCTTACGGTGTACGCCGATACGGACGGGCAGGCAGTGGAGACCGTCATTGACGATGCAGCGGGAACGGAGGATGCCGCTTCAGATGCTGCGGCAGGGGACGAAACAGCGGACCCCTTGCCCGAACAGCCCGCTGAAGAACAAGAAGATGTTTTAGACGGGGAGAACAATGAACCCGTCATCGAAACGGAGGAGGCTCAAGCCGCCCCTGCTGCAGAGGAAGAAAAGGAAATAGCGGCTCCTGCGGCAGATACGAAAGCGGCGGAACAGGCGCCGTCGAGCGGCACCCAGTACCTTGCCTTTACTTCCGATATCCACAACAGTTCGAACAATACAGCCGCCAATCGGCTGGATGGCTGGTTCGATGAGATCATAGACGAATTCGGCCATGTCGATTACATTGGATTCTGCGGTGATATGGGTGCAGGCTCGGCCACTGAAAGCCAGTTCTGGACCTATACCGATGCTGTGAAAAGGGTCGTGGATAATGAGGGTGATGAGGGGATCCATGGATTCTATACCACCGGGAACCACGAGTACTACAACGGCGAGTTCAAAACGACAAGTAATGCAACGAAAGGCATTTATACTGTTAGTGCGGAAGATTCTTACACAGCAGAGGCCAATTACCGGGTCTATGCACTTGGCACGACGCACGATTGGAATTCGCCAAGTGATGACCAGTATGAACAGTCTCAGATCGATGATTTGGAAGAATATCTTACGGCGCAGGATACCACCAAGCCGATCATTATACTGTCCCACTTCCCGCTGCACCGTTTTGGAAGCGGATACAACGCTCGGCAGACGGCGAATGCCAACAAGGTCATTGCTGTACTGAATGAAGCGGCTGCTGCCGGGAAGACCATCGTCTTCCTGTGGGGGCACAACCATTCCGTAAGCGATACGTTTTACGACGAGATTTACGGACCCGGAGATACCATTCCCTATTCTTCCTCCGACAGTGCGCAGATCCAGTTCTACTATGCAGCAGCCGGCTGTATGAGTGATCAGGACTATGGCAGCGGAAGCGCTTTTGTCAAGGGTAAGGGACTTGTGATCCAGATCAGAGACGATGACGGGGACGGCAATGTCGCCGCGGAAGATCTGGGATTTGCATACTATAACGCCGGCGGGACGAATGTCACAGAGAACAAAGACGAGTTCCCGATCGTCGTGAATCCGGTAGCGGTCGAGAGTATTTCGATCGATGAGGCGTCATCCGGCGGAGAAGCCGGACAGCCGATGGAGGACGTGACCGTCGAGATCGGCAGGACCACAACGCTCCACGCGACCGTCCTGCCTGCGGATGCGACCAGCAGGACCGTGACCTGGAGCAGCAGCGACACTTCGAAAGCGACTGTCGATCCGTCCACCGGGAAAGTGAAAGGCGTTGCGGAAGGGTCGGTCACGATCACCGCGTCGGTCACGGATGCGGTGACCGGCGAGACCTTTACCGCCGACATCGGGATCACCGTTGTCCCGCGCACGTCTTCCGATCCGGATTATGTGATCACGATCGACGGATACGCGCTGAGCACCGAGGAATCTCCAAACCAGGCTCAGGGAGGAACCAGCAGTTATACCTACGACGGTCTGTCCGGTGTCGCGTACACATCAGGCGAAGTCGCGGCAGACAACATTCGCTGGATCTTTGAGGAGACCGACGGCGGGTA
>JAILFI010000207.1 GCA_024697655.1 Clostridiales bacterium | reverse complement strand
CGTCCGCCATGCGGTCGTTCCAGTTGAGCAGGATGAACGAATTCCGGCGGAAGACATCCGTGCAGAAGCCGCCGGTGCTCTTGCCGACGTTTCTGGCAAAGTCGATCCAGCGCTCCCGGTAGGCGCGGTCCACCATCTCCGTGTAATCCTCACCCAGGATCGCCAGGCCCTCCCGGACAAGCCGATGGGATCGCTCGATCGTCACTCGCGGATCATATTCCGGATCCACCGGGATCTTCAGGTCGGCGAAGGTCATCGTTTCGAGCCCGTGCTTCTTCTGCAGAAGCCGGGCATATTTGCGCATATGCGGCGCGAGGCGCTCGGTGATCACGTCGATCTGGCGGTCGTGCATCTCGCGCGTCACCTTCTGATCGAACAGCAGACTGTCAAACACGCTGTCGAAGCGGCGCAGCTCCGCCATGGTCTTCTCCTGCGTGACGCAGGCGTTGTAGGCAGTGGCGGTGGTGTTCTCGTATTTTTTCAGCGTATCGTAAAACCCGCGGAACGCGGCACGCCGCACCGCGGCATCCGACTCGTACTCGTATTCGTCTTCAAACAGCGAATAGCCGAGGGGATACGTCTTTCCGTCGACCGTAAAGGGATCGAAGGAAATGTCCGCCAGCTTCATCGTATTGTAGACGGTATACGGCACGCTGAAGGACCGGCCAAGGGCCGCCAGGGTCTTTTCCGTTTCCGGGGACAGCATGTGCGCCTTTTTCTCGCGCAGATCCTTCAGATATCTGCGGCAGCCCTCAGCCTGCCCGATGGCAGCCTCCAGAACTTCCGCCGGAGCCAGGAGGATCTCGCTGTCCACAAAAGAAAGATCCCGCTGCAGCCGCGTCATCTCGTCGCCGACCTTCTCGTCGCGTTCGCGGAGCTGATTGTCCGTGTAGTCCGTCTCCACGGCCAGGCCTGTGTACAGCCAGATTCGTGAGATCTCCGGGAGGATCGTCTCCAGGTCGTCCAGACACCGCACGATCGTCTGAGGATGATCCAGATGGCCGGAATAGGCTTCGACGAAGGTCTTGACCCTCGCCTTCAGCGCCTCAAGGGCTTCCCACATCTGCCCCTCGTCCGAAAAAATCAGCGACAGATCCCATGTCTGTTCGACCGGGACGTCTTTGCGTTTGCAAATCTCCATATCTGCTCCTCTTTCTGTCTAATGCTGTCAGTTCAATGCGGACAGGTCCGTCCGCGGCGCCAACGAATCATCCGGGGACCACAAAGCCAACCCCATCGATCTTGAGAAAGGCTTGCTTGATCTCGTCCTGGTTGTTGTTGTTTATGGCGGTCACCGCAAACCCGACGCTGCCGGGAAGCCCGCTCTTGGCCGGGATGGTTTCGATAAAGCCGTCATGATCGAGGATCGTCTCGATCTGGTCCAGAACGCTCTGGATCTTTTGAATGTCGTTGACTTCCATGTAAAAGCGGATCGGCTGCATACGATTGTGCTCGATCCTGGTCAGAAGCGCGGCATTGATCACGCAGATGACCGTGGCCAGCACGCCGCCGCCGTAAAAGCCATAGCCGAACGCCACGCCGATGGTCGCCGTGACCCACATGCCGGCCGCCGTGGTCAGGCCCGCGACGGTGTTGTTGTTCCGGACCAGAATGATGCCCGCACCCAGAAAGCCGATGCCGGAAATCACCTGGGCCGAGATGCGAAACACATCGCCGCCCATGCCGGACACTGTGGCCACGAACAGGCTGCACAGGGACGTCAACGCGCCGCCGAGGCAAACATAGATATGCGTGCGGAAGCCCGCCGCTCTGCCGTGGCGTCCGCGCTCGTCGCCGATCACGCCGCCCGCGATCACCGCCAGGGCAATTCGCAGCAGGACGCTGACGGTATTGAATTCTCCGAAATAATTGAAAAACACACGAATTTGTTCCATGGGACCCTCCCGTTCTTCCAACACTCCATGCCGCATCTCTTCGGGCATGGGCTCTGATGCTGTCCGCCAGATTGCTCTGCGGGTTCCTGCTTTCATCTTATCATCGTTTGCGCCAGTTCTCAACCGCTTCTTTGCAAAAAAGGCGGATCTGCTGAAATAAAAAGCCCTCCCGTCCGGGATGGACGGGAGGAATAGAAGGGAGCCTGGTACTGCACCTCCAGGCTTGGCGAATATTGGCAATCAAATGACGCGGCGGCATTGGGAAGGCAGGGTGCTGTTCTTCCTGCGCTCCGCCGCTCATTTTGCACAATAAACAGATTTTTGGATCTGGCGGGGGCAGCC
>JAILFI010000184.1 GCA_024697655.1 Clostridiales bacterium | reverse complement strand
CACCGTCCAAGGAGTGGACGTTAATCCCATGATGGTCGAGATACTGGGACGCGAGCCCGGTACCATTCATGGCAAGGGCGGTTCCATGCATATCTGCGATTTTGATAACGGAATTCTCGGCGCAAACGGAATCGTCGGCGCGAACGGACCGATCGCTCTCGGCGCGGCCCTTACGATCAAGATGAAGAAGATCCCGAACCGTGTCTGTGCGGCGTTCTTCGGCGACGGAGCATCGAACGAAGGCGCGATCCTTGAATCGATGAACCTTGCTGCAGCCTGGGATCTCCCGCTGCTTTTCATCCTCACAAACAACACTTACGGAATGTCGACCCCCGTCGAGCGCATCGTGAAGAATACGGACCTGCGCAAGAGGGCTGACGCTTTTGGCTTTAAGTCATTTGAATGCGACGGAAACGATGTGCTTGCTGTCTATGAAGCCGTGAAGAAAGCCCGTGAATGGGCTGTCGCCGGCAAGGGCCCGGTCCTCGTGGTCGAACATACCTACCGCACCTCCGGCCATTCGAAGAGTGACGGCAATCTCTACCGTACGAAAGAAGAGATTCAGTGGTGGAAGGACCACAGCCCGATCGTCCGCTTTAAAGATTACCTGATCTCCAATAAGATCTTTACAGAAAAACAGATCGATAAGATGCAGGCTAAGGCGGATAAGATCGTCAACGATTCTGTCGAGTTTGCGAAAGCACAGCCGCAGCCGGTCGTCGAAGACCTTGAAGCGGATGTCTACGCGAAATAACGGGAGGAGGATCCATGAGCGAAGCAAGAATCATTACATATAAAGAAGCCATTCGCGAGGCGATGTGCGAGGAAATGAGAAACGATGAGAGCGTCTTCTTCATGGGAGAAGATATCGGCGCATACTGCGGAGCTTTCGGCGTGTCAAAAGGCATGCTCGAGGAGTTCGGCCCGGAGCGTATCCGTGAGACGCCGATCTCGGAGACTGCATACATGGGCTGCGGCGTCGGCGCGGCGATCACGGGAATGCGTCCGATCGTAGAGCTGATGTTCTCGGATTTCATGGCTGTGTGCTATGACCAGATCATCAACCAGGCAGCAAAAATGCACTTTATGTTTGCAGGGAAAGTCAATGTGCCGATGGTCATGCGTACACCGACCGGCGGCGGCACCGGAGCAGCGGCGCAGCATTCCCAGTCCCTTGAGAACCTGTATTGCCATATCCCGGGCCTGAAGGTGGTCGTTCCGTCGACCCCGTACGATGCGAAGGGCCTTTTAAAGGCATCCATCAGAGATAACAACACGGTTATTTTCCTGGAGCCGAAGCGCCTGTATAACACCAAAGGCGAGGTGCCGGAGGGTGAATACACAATTCCGCTCGGAAAAGCGGATATCAAGAGGGAAGGAACAGACGTATCGGTCATTACCTATGGCCGTACCGTTCAGATGGCTCTCGAGACAGCCGAAAAGCTGGCGGCAGAAGGCATTCAGACAGAAGTGCTGGATCTGCGCACACTTTCTCCGCTTGATACGGAAGCGGTCATTGCAACGGCAAAGAAGACGCACAGAGTAGTAGTTGTCCATGAGGCAGTGCAGTTCGGCGGATTTGGCGGTGAAGTAGTTTCAACGATCATGGATTCAGAAGCGTTCTATTACCTGGATGCTCCTGTGAAGAGGGTCGGCGGCCTGTTCTGCCCGGTTCCCTTCAATCCGGTGCTTGAGAGAGAAGCGTTCCCGACTCCGGAAAAGATCGAAGCAGCAATCCGTGAGCTTCTGTGATGGCATGATGGGAGGAAGAAGATGGCAGCAGGATTGAAAATACCTGGCGGGGGCATCGCGTCAACACCGTATGCGAAGCTTCTCGCTTTTGAAAGAGGAATCGACCTGGCTTCTCTTTCGCCGAGCGGAAAACATGGTGAGATCATAGCGGCAGACGTTGAGAATGCGCATTTTGCAATGCCGAAGGCCTCTGCGCTTGCGAAGAGGATCGCACAGGATCTGGGAATTGATCTCTCAACGATCAAAGGATCCGGCTTTGGCGGAAAGATCATGAAATGTGATCTGGAGAATGTACCTGCGAAGGAAGTTGAGCAGGTCCTGAAGGAAATCGATGAGCTGATCGAACGCAGGAAGATGTCCTCCATGCGCAAGGTCATTGCGCGGCGTATGTACGAAAGCCATGAGCAGATTCCGAATGTTACACAGAGCATTAAGGTCGATGCGACTGACCTGATCGCTCTGCGCGCACAGATCAATGACGGCCTTGAAAAAGCTGACAGAGTCTCTCTCAATGACCTTATGATCAAGGCTGTCGGCATGGCGATCGCTAAATTTGAACGTTTCCGCATGACGGTCGAAGGGGAAGAATTTTTACTGCACAAAGATATCAACGTGGCCTTTGCAGTCGGAATGGAAGAAGGACTGCTGGTACCGGTGATCAAGAATGTCGATCAGAAAAACATTTTCCAGATCTCCGCCGAAGCGAAGGCACTTGCAAAGAAAGCAAGAGAAAAGAAGCTGCTTCCGGGAGAGCTGAAGGATGGGCGCGTGACCGTCTCAAATCTCGGCATGTATGGGACGCACAGCTTTACGCCGATCATCAATCAGCCCGAGGCATCGATCATCGGCGTATGCGGAGTGGAAGATGAGCTTGCGCTCATCGACGGGAATGTCGCCGTGCGTAAAAAGATGATGATCTGCATCACCTATGATCATCGGATCCTGAATGGTACGGAAGTGGCTGAATTCGAATCATATCTGAAGAGCCTGATCGAGCATCCGGCCAAGATCATCTTGCCGGGAGCTTAATGGCGCCGGCTGAAAATCGTAAAGGCACAGGCTCGGGCCGGGAAAGGTCCTGCCTGTGTCCCTGAAGCATATAGGGAGGGAAAAATGGCAGTAGAGATTTATATGCCCAAGAATGGCATGGATATGGTGGAAGGAACGATCGTTCGCTGGCTCAAAGAGGTGGGAGACCACGTCGATAAGGATGAACCGATCATGGAGATCGAAACGGACAAGATCACCATGGAGTCAGAATCACCGGCAGAGGGATATCTTCTTGCAAAGTTTTATGAAGACGGAGCAGTGGTTCCGGTACTGACAACACTCGGCTACATCGGCGAAAAGGGTGAAAAGGTTCCGGACGCACCGGCCGGCGCTGCGGCTGCGGCACCCGCCAAAGAAGAGGCTCCTGCTGCGGCAGCGCCTGCAAAAGAAGAAGCGCCCGCGAAGAAAGCGGAAGAAGCAGGAAAATATGACTATGACGTAGCAGTCATCGGCGGAGGCCCTGCCGGTTACGTCGGAGCGATCGAAGCGGCAATGCAGGGCGGCAAGGTCATCGTCTTCGAAAAGAGCGTACTCGGCGGCACCTGCCTGAACCGCGGCTGTGTCCCGGCAAAAACGTACCTCAATGGCGCAAAATATATCCGTCATATCCAGGATGCGGACACCTACGGTATCAAAGTCGATCAGAAGATCACGGTCGATATGGAAAAGGCTGTCGCGCACAAAAAGAAAGTCGTAAAGACTCTGACCGACGGCGTCGGCGCGCTTCTTAAGTCTCATGGGATCAAGGTCGTAAACGGAGAAGCTTCCCTTGCGTCGAAGAATGAGATCGTCTGCGAAGGAAAGACCTACAGCGCGGCAAGCATCCTGCTTTGCGGCGGCTCAAAGGCCGGAAGCATCCCGATCCCGGGCATCGACTGCAAGTATGTGCTTACGAGCGATGACATTCTGGATCTGACAACGGTTCCGAAGCGCCTTGCCGTGATCGGCGGCGGCGTCATCGGATGTGAGATGGCGACCGTATTTGCAAGCTACGGAAGCGAAGTCACTGTCATCGAAGCGATGGCGCGCGTGCTTCCGATGATGGATAAGGAAGTCTCCGCAGCAATTGAAAAGAGCCTGAAAGACCTCGGCGTCAAGGTTCATACCTCCTGTGCCGTCGACAAGATCGAAGAAAAAGGCAAAGGATGTGAGATCACATTCAACGGGAGCGAAAAGGTCCAGGCAGATTATGCGCTCCTTTCCATCGGCCGTGTATCCGACCTTTCCGGACTTGGAAAACTTGCAGAAGAGATCAAGACCGAACGCGGAAAGATCGTTGTCGATGATCACATGCGGACAAGCATCCCGAACATCTACGCGCCCGGCGATCTGAACGGAAAATGCATGCTCGCGCATGCCGCCTTCAAGATGGGGGAAACTGCAGCAAAGAACGCAATGGGCATCGACGCAGTCTGCGACCTGTCCCGCGTACCCAGCGCAGTCTTCACACTGCCGGAATGCTCCGCCGTCGGACTGACCGAAGAAGCAGCAGCAGAGAAATACGGCAAAGACAACATCCTTGTCGGGAAATTCCCCTTCTCCGCAAATGGACGTGCCCTGGCCTGCAATGAAAGGGCCGGCTTCGTCAAAGTCATCGCTGACAAGCGCTACAAAGAGCTGCTTGGCGTACACATGGTCGGAGCAGACGCAGCGGAAATGATCTCCGAAGCCTCCTCGCTCATGGCAGCCGAGATCCCGGTCGATGAGATCGCCGACATCATCCACGCACATCCGACCTGCGCAGAAGCCTTCATGGAAGCCTGCGCGGACGCGCTCAAAGAGTGCAAGCACCTGCCGAAAAAAGCATAAACCGGACGAGTCATCAAAAGCTAACAGTGGGTCAGGGGGGCATTTCCCCTGACCCTTTCGGTGATCGCCACTGCCCGGGAATCCGATCTCCCGGCTATTCTTCTACCACGACGAGCTCCGTACCGGAGTCTTTGATCTCCCGCACCATGGGTTCGTCGATCGGCTGGTCAGTGATCAGGTTTGTGAAGTCTCCCATCTGCGCGAAGGTGTAGAGGGAGATTTTGTTGAATTTTTCGTTGTCCGCGAGCAGTATGGATTTTGCGCTGACCTGCACGGCGATCTTTTTGATGTCGCCTTCCATTTCGGAGGAATTGGTGATGCCGCGCGTCAACGCTATGCCGTTGCAGCTCATGAAGGCTGCGTTCGCATTTAGGTCTTTCAGCTGGTTGATCGACTGTATGCCGATGTAGGACATTGTGTTCCGGTTGAGGATCCCGCCGATCATCAGGACGTTGATGTCGTACTGAAAGGCTTCCTGCATGACATAGATACTGTTCGTGATGACGGTCAGGTTCCGGTACCCGCGTAGATGCTTGATCATGTGCGCCACGGTGACGCCGGAACCGAGAAAGACGATCTCGTTGTCGGATACCAGCTGGCTTGCACGCTTGGCGATCCGGTCGAGATTGGATTGATAGCGGAGCGATTCGCGGAAGATCGTCCGCGGCATGTCCGCGGGATTATCCGCCAGGGCTTTTGCCCCGCCGCGGACCCGGGTGAGAAGCCCGCGGTCCGACAGCGTCTGTACATCCCGCTTGACCGTGCTGAGGGAGACGTCGCAGAAGCGGCATAATTCCTCATGCGTGCACATCTCGTGCTCCGCAACATATCTGAGAATGTCGTTTAATCTTTTTTCCTGCATGATGTACTCCCTTTGCTGATCAGATCATCTGATCAGTATTTCAGTTCTTCAATCTGGCTCCAGACAGGATCCATGGCATCGATGATAGCGCAGTACGCGGCATATTTTTTCCTGTAATAGGCATGTTTTTCCGGATCCGGCTGGTAGACTGCCTTGATCTTGACCCAGTTGGAAGCAGCTTTTGCAAGGTCGTCAAATACGCCTGCGCATACGCCTCCGCAAAGCGCCGCGCCCATTGCGCCAAGTTCCTCGGCTTCGGAGACTTCTACCGGAAGACCCAGGATATCGGCGAACATCTGCATCCAGACTTTGGAGCGTGTCGCGCCGCCGGCCATCCGGACGACCTTCGGGTTCTCGCAGTGGGGAAGCAGACGGTCAAGGTGCATCTGGTGGCAGAAGACCACGCCTTCGAAGAGGGCCCGAAGCATGTGCGCCTTTGTGTGCTCGCCCTGCAGACCGATGAAGGCTGCCTTGGCGTCTATGTTGACGTTGGTCGCATAGATGAAGGGCAGGAAGAATACCGTATCTTTGTATGGGGTCTCCGCTGCCATTTTCTCACATCTTGCATAGATATCCTTATCGCGGTCCATCGCCATATCAATGAACCATTCCTCGTTGGAAGCCGAGGTGGAAGATCCCTCCATATAGGAGAGGTAATTCGGAAGGCCATAGAAATACTGCATGAAGAGGCCTTTGTCATCACAAACATCTTTTTTCAAAATGCTGTTGATGCCCC
>JAILFI010000151.1 GCA_024697655.1 Clostridiales bacterium | reverse complement strand
GAACAGGTTGCCGAGCATCAGGCAGCCGACCAGCGGAGCAGCCGACGGGATCAGCAGGACGACCAGGATCGTAACCATGATCGGGAAGAGGATCTTCTCTCTCTGGCTGACCGGACGGAGCTGTTCCATCTTGATCATTCTCTCATGCTTGGTGGTGACCGCGTTCATGATGGGCGGCTGAATGATCGGGACCAGTGCCATGTAGGAATACGCGGCAACGGCGATCGCGCCGAGCAGATGCGGTGCCAGCTTCTGGGTCAGGAAGATCGCGGTAGGACCATCCGCACCGCCGATGATGCCGATGGAAGCCGCTTCCTGCGCGTTGAAGCCGAACAGGATCGCGCCTGTGAACGCAATGAAGATACCGAACTGTGCGCCGGCACCCATGAGCAGGGACTTCGGATTCGCGATCAGCGGACCAAAGTCAGTCATGGCACCTACGCCCATAAATATCAATGATGGTAGGACTGGCTTTAATGCATAGAATACTGAGAATAAGCCCCAGGTGGCGAACTCTCCTTCCGGATGCGCCTCGAAAATGCCGGTCAGCGGCAGGTTGGAAAGCAGCATGCCGAATGCGATCGGAACGAGCAGCAGCGGCTCAAAACCGAACTTGATGGCCAGGAACAGGAAAACACAGGCTACCGCAACCATGATCACCGAACGGTAATCGAGATTTGTGATACCCATCGTCGCCGAGAAGTTAATTATTGTCTCTAAAATCATCTCGTTACTCCTTACTATAATGACGTTTTGTGCCCATTTTCGCACTCTGTAATCATACCATGAGGTGCCTGAAGTCGCAATGCCTTTTTGCCGTTTTCGGCGGGTTTTTGATAAATCTCTAACAAAAGCATCGCGTCCTCAGCGCTTCTTCGCCCTGTTCCCGGGCTGCGCCACCCCTTTCATGGTCAGGCTGATCCGCCCTTTTTTATGATCAATGTCCAGAATACGGACTTTGACGGTATCTCCCACTGCCACCACATCGAGGGGGTGTCTTATAAAACGGTCCGCCAGCTGCGAGATGTGCACCAGCCCGTCGGTCTTGACCCCGATGTCGACGAACGCCCCGAAGTCCACGACATTGCGGACCGTGCCGGTCAGTTCCATCCCCGGCTGCAGGTCTTCCATCGATGTCACATCGCGGCGGAAGACGACTTCCGGCGCATCGTCGCGCGGATCGCGCCCCGGCTTTTCGATCTCGCTCAGGATGTCCTCCAGCGTGAAGCCGCCCACGCCGGTCTCCTCCGCCATCCGCTGCATCGCCCTGCGGTCTTTGCGCAGCGCGCGGACTGCTTCCCTGCAGCGTCCGGTATTGCCGATGTCCGCGAGGTCAAGCCCCAGCCCCGCAAGCACTTTCTTTGCTGCTTCGTACGATTCCGGATGGATCCCGGTCGCGTCCAGCACTTCCGTACCGCCCGCGATCCGCAGGAACCCGGCGCACTGCTCATACGCTCTTGCCCCAAGCCTGGGCACTTTCAGGAGCTGCCTGCGGGAGGTGAACCGGCCGTTTTCTTCCCGGTACGCCACGATGCTCTTCGCGACCGCTTCGTTGATCCCCGCCACATATTTGAGCAGCGACGGAGATGCCGTATTGAGGTCGACACCGACGCTGTTGACACAGGCTTCCACAACATCGTGGAGCTCTTTCTCCAGTTTCTTCTGATCCATATCGTGCTGGTACTGCCCGACCCCGATGCTCTTGATCGGGATCTTGACGAGTTCTGCCAGCGGATCCTGCAGCCGCCTTCCCAGCGACATGGCGCCTCGTGTCGTCACGTCGAGATCCGGATACTCCTCCGCGGCAAGTTTGGACGCCGAATACACGGACGCCCCCGCCTCGTTGACGATGGTGTACCGGATGTTTCTGCCTGAGCGGCGGATGTACCCCGCCACGAACTCTTCGGTCTCACGGCCGCCTGTGCCGTTGCCGATGACGATCGTATTGATGTCATATTTCGCGCAGAGCGATTCAAGGACCTTCTCGGAACCGGCGAGATCCCGGCGCGGCTGGGTCGGGTAGATCGTCGTGTGGTCGAGCAGTTTGCCGGTCTCGTCCAGCACAGCCACCTTGCAGCCCGTCCGGTACCCCGGGTCGATGCTCACGATGCGGGCGCCGCGCACAGGCGGGACCATCAGAAGGCTCTCGGTATTGCGGCCGAAGACCTTGATCGCTTCCTCCTGCGCCTTCTCGGTCAGCATATTGCGCATTTCCCGTTCGATGGACGGCGCGATGAGCCGTTTGTACGCGTCCTGCAGCGTGTCTTCCATGAGCGCCGCGTCCGTGCTGCCGCGTTTTAAAAACCGCTTCTCCAGGATCTCCTCCATCATCGCTTCGTCGGCGCGGACGGAGACCTTGAGTTTTTTCTCCTTTTCCCCGCGGTTGATCGCCAGGATACGGTGCCCCGGGATCTTCGACAGGGCCTGCTCGAAGTCCTTGTAGTTGTCGTAGGTGCCCTGCTCGTCCTCTTCCCCGGCTGTCACGGCGATGGTCGCTGTCTTTTCGGTGCGGGTGCGGATGCGGCCTGTCATTTCAGGATCGTCTGCCGCGATCTCCGCGACGATGTCGCAGGCACCGGCGACAGCGTCTTCCGCGGTCGGCACTTCTTCGCTGATGAATGCCGCCGCCTCCTGCAGGAGCGGCGCGCCGCTTCTCTGCGCGAGCAGCATCCCGGCGAGCGGGTCGAGCCCTCTGGCTTTCGCCTTGGCGGCGCGGGTCAGGCGTTTCTTCTTAAACGGTTTGTACAGGTCCTCCACGCGCTGGAGGATGGTCGCTTCGCCGATCTGCGATTCCAGCTCCGGGGTGAGCTTTCCCTGCTCCCCGATGAGCCGCAGGACCTCCTGCTTGCGTTCCTCCAGACCGCGCAAATATGTAAGCCGCTCTTCAAAAGCCCGCAGGGACGTATCGTCCATCCCGCGGGTCATCTCTTTCCTGTATCTGGCGATGAAGGGGATCGTATTTCCCTCATCAAGAAGGCGGATGACCTGATCCGCCTGTTCCTTCCCGATGCTGAGTTCCTCAGCTATGATGCGTGCGATGTCTATGACCGCCACCGTCCTTTCCGCAGGCGCCGCAGCGCCGTTTACTTGTCCGCTTCCTTACCGCTCTTGAGCATTTCATCGATGAACAGATCGATATCCCCGTCCATGACCGCCTGCACATTGCCCATCTCCGCGCCGGTCCGGTGGTCTTTGACCATCGTGTACGGCTGGAAGACGTAGGAACGGATCTGGCTGCCCCAGGTGATCTGGCTGTAATCGCCTTGCAGGTCCTTCAGATCCTGCAGTTTTTCCCGTTCCTTGAGCTCGATCAGCCGGCTCATGAGGATCTTCATGGCCTGCTCTTTGTTCTGATGCTGCGAGCGTTCGTTCTGGCAGGTGACGACGATGTTCGTCGGATAGTGCGTGATGCGGATGGCGCTGTCCGTCTTATTGACGTGCTGGCCGCCCGCGCCGCTCGACCGGTATGTATCGATGCGGATGTCCTGCGGATCGATCTCCACTTCGACCGTGTCGTCGATCTCGGGTGTCACATCCACCGAAGCGAACGATGTATGCCGTCTGCCGGAACTGTCGAACGGAGAGATGCGGACGAGCCGGTGAACACCCTTCTCGGTCTTGAGATACCCGTAGGCGTGCGGCCCTTCCACGAGGATCGTGGCGCTGTTGATGCCCGCTTCTTCATCGTCCTGATAATCGAGCACCTTGACCTTGTAGCCTTTCTTCGCCGCCCAGCGGGTGTACATGCGGTAGAGCATCTCCGCCCAGTCCTTGGCGTCGTTGCCGCCGCTGCCGCCGTGCACGGAGAGGATCGCGTTGTTGTCGTCGTACTCTCCGGAAAGGAGCGTTCGGATGCGGAAGGCTTCGAGATCCTTCGTGAGCGACCCCTTCGTCTCCTCGATCTCGGGGAGAAGCGATTCGTCCTCTTCCTCCTCAGCCATCTCGATGAGTACGTCAAGATCGGAAAGCGCCTTTTCCAGATCGTCATACGTGCCCAGTTCGTCCTCAAGGCTCTTCTTTTCCTTCAGGACCTTCTGGGCCGCCTTCTGATCGTTCCAGAAATCCGCTTCCGCGATCTTCGTATTCAGTTCGTCGAGCCGCGCCCGCATGCCCGCAAGATCCAGAGAATCCCCGATCTCCTCGAGCGTCTTCCGGATCTCCGGCATTTCCAGTTTTACAGCGTCCAGCTGCAGCATAGTCTCCTCCGTTCCGTCAAATGGCCGGCAGCCGCAAAAGCGGCCGCCGGTCAGTGTTTCTCATATTGCTGTTTATTCTTCGATGTCGATATACTGCGCGTCGATCACCGGGACCGTGTAATCGCCGAATTCCGAGTTGAATTCCATCATGTCATTCTCGACGATGCCGTATACCGTCACGACATCCCAGTCTTCGACCTCCGGCATGCCTTCCTTGTCCGGGTTGCACTTGATGATGATCGTACCGCCGTAGTACATCTCATACTCCGAATCAAAGATCGTATCCGTCAGGAGGTACTTCATTCCGTCTTCTTCCTTGACCTCGAAGACCTCGCCGGTGAACTCCACATTCTCGCCCGCATACGAATCGAGCTCATCGAACAGTTCGTCATACGGTACGAGCATGCAGTTCTCTTTGTAGGTTGCCGGATCCACGTTGGTGCCGCTGCCGCCGCTGCCGCCGGATCCGCCGAAACCGCCGGTGACTGCCCAGAAGATCCCGCCCGCGACCAGAAGTCCGACGATGATGAAGAGGGGGATCAGGAACTTTTTCTTGCCGCCCTTTTTCACCGGGGGCTGCTGGTTCATGTAATCGCCCTGCGGCATGCTGTACGGAGCCGGCCCATCGGTCGCGCCGGTGTTCCACTGCGCATTGCTCTGCGCGGTGGGCATTCCCTGCGCGCCCTGCGTCTGTCCGTATTCATAGGGCATGCCCTGCGGCTGTGTCATACCGGCTGCCGCCTGGGTAAATCCATCTGTCTGCGGTGCCGCCTGCGTGAAGCCTTCGCTCACCGGTGCCGCCTGCGCAAAACTGTCATTCACCGGCGCCGCGCCGCCCGTCGGGCTGGTGCTCCACTGCGCTTCGTCCGCCGGGGCCGTCTGCGCAAAGAAGTCGTTCATCGGTGCCGCCTGGGCAAATCCGTCCACTGCCGGCGCTGCGGCTGCCTCTTCAGCCGGTGCTGCAGCAGCTTCTTCGACAACTTCCGCCGCTTCTTCAGCCGGCTCTGCAACGGCTTCTTCAACTGCTTCCGCTGCTTCTTCGACTGCTTCCTCAACCGTTTCTTCAGCTTCTTCGACTGCTTCCGCCGCCTCTTCAGCCGGCGCCTCAACGGTTTCTTCAACTGCTTCCGCTGTTTCTTCGACCGCTTCCTCAACCGTTTCTTCAGCTTCTTCGACAGCTTCCGCCGCCTCTTCAGCCGGCGCCTCAACGGCTTCTTCAACTGCTTCGACGGCTTCCTCGACCGGCGCTGCAGGCGCAGCTGTGAATCCCTCTACCGGCGGCACACCCGGAGCCGGAGCGCCCGGCATAAATCCGTTCCCGCCAATGGGAGCGCTTGTAAAACCATCATTTGCAGAGAACGCCATGCCGGCTGCCGCTGCTGCCGGCGCTGCTTCCGGTGTTGCTTCCGGGACTGCCGGAGCTGGTTCTTCCACAGGCTGCGGTTCCACGGCCGGTGCTACCTTTGTTCCGCAGAATTCACAGAACAGGCTGTCGTCAGCGATCTGTTTCCCACAATGCTTGCAATACATGATGTTCCTCCTTTTGCTTTCACATCACATGCTATTATCAGGACAAGTTTCTGCCACAGCAGTGCTTGTATTTCTTGCCGCTGCCGCAGGGACACGGATCGTTGCGGCCGACCTTGGGCAGATCGCGCCGGACCGTTTCCTGCTTTTTCTCGCGCGGCGGGACTTTCATCGCCTGCTGGGGACCGCCCTGCGCAGCCGCTGCTGCCTGAGCACTGTCATCTACATACTCATCCTTTTTATCTTCGCCCTTGCCGAACACTTCTTTGCGTTCGGTCTTCGTGCGCAGCGTAACGTTGTAACAGAACTTGACGGTCTCTTCCTTGATCGCGCCTTCCATCTCTTCGAACATATCGAAGCCTTCCTGCGCGTAAGCCGCCGCCGGATCCACACCGCCCAGACCGCGGAGCCCGATGCCGTTCTTGAGCTGGTCCATCGCGTCGATGTGGTCCATCCACTTGTTGTCCACAACGCGGATCAGGATCATGCGCTCCAGTTCGCGCATGCGGTCAGCGCCGATCTCGGCTTCTTTCTCTTCGTAAAGCCGCTCAAACTCCCGGATGATATCTTCGCGGAGCGATTCCGGTGTCATCGCCGCGACTTCGTCGGAGTCGTATTCAAATCCCTCAAACCGCGGGCAGATGCCCTGCAGGTCTTTGGTCAGGGTCTCAAAATCCCACTCGTCGGCGTATTTGCTGTCCGCAACGATCGCGCCCATGTACTCGTCCACGAGTTCGCCCATCATGTTCATAACGTGCCCGCGCAGGTCTTCGCCGAACAGGACGCGCCGGCGCTCGCCGTAGATGATCTCGCGCTGCTTGTTCATGACGTTGTCGTACTGCAGGACATATTTACGGGCGGAGAAGTTGCGGCCTTCGACCTTCTTCTGCGCGTTCTCGATGCTGCGGGTGATCATGCCCGCCTCGATGGCTTCGTCCTCCTCGACACCGAGCCGGTCGACGACACTCTTCATGCGCTCGCCGCCGAACAGTCTGAGAAGATCGTCCTCCAGCGAAATGCAGAACTGCGTTTTACCGGGGTCGCCCTGACGGCCGGAACGGCCGCGCAGCTGGTTGTCGATACGGCGGGATTCGTGGCGCTCGGTACCGATGATGTACAGACCGCCCAGTGCGATGACGCGGTCCTGCTCTTCTTTGCGTTCCGCGGTGAACTTGTCGCGCAGCGCGAGGAACCGCTCATGCGCCGCGACGACTTCCTGGTCGTCGGTCGGCACGAACGTACGCGCCTTGTAGATCATCTCGTCGGAGTAGCCCTCCTTGGTCATCTGGCGGCGCGCTTCGAATTCGGGGTTGCCGCCCAGGATGATATCGGTACCGCGGCCTGCCATGTTGGTCGCGATGGTGACCGCCCCTTCGCGGCCTGCTTCCGCGACGATCGCCGCTTCCTTTTCATGCTGTTTGGCGTTCAGGACGTTGAAGTTCTTGATGCCGCGCTTTTGCAGCTGGTCGGCGATGATCTCGGATTTTTCGATCGAAATAGTACCGACCAGGACCGGCTGGCCCTTCTCGTGCGCCTCGACGATGCGGTCGACGATCGCCTTGTACTTGCCGCGTTCCGTCGCGAAGACCGCGTCCTGCATGTCATTACGGACGACCGGACGGTTGGTCGGGATGACGACAACGTCCATGTTGTAGATATCCCGGAATTCATCTTCCTCGGTCTTTGCGGTACCGGTCATGCCGGCCAGTTTGCCGTACATGCGGAAATAGTTCTGCAGGGTGATCGTCGCCAGCGTGCGGGACTCCGAGCGGACGCTCACGCCTTCCTTCGCCTCGATGGCCTGGTGCAGACCGTCCGAGTACCGGCGGCCGAACATCAGACGGCCGGTGAATTCATCGACGATGACGATCTCGCCGTCCTTGACGATATAGTCCACGTCACGGTGCATGATATTGCGGGCTTTCAGGGCCTGCATGACGTGGTGGTTGATCTCCATGTGCTCCGGGTCGGAGAAGTTGTCGATCCTGAAGTACGCTTCGCACTTCGCGACGCCCTCCTCGGTGAGGGAGATCTGCTTTTCCTTCTCCTCGACCGTGAAGTCTTTCTCGTTTTTGAGCATCTTGACGAACCGGTCCGCCTGCTTGTACAGATCGGTGGACTTGTCGCCCTTGCCGGAGATGATCAGCGGGGTCCTCGCCTCGTCAATGAGGATGGAGTCCACTTCGTCGACGATGGCGTAGTGGAGATCGCGCTGCATCATGGCTTCTTTGTAGGTGACCATGTTGTCTCTCAGGTAATCGAAACCGAACTCGTTGTTCGTTCCGTAGGTGATGTCGCACAGATAGGCATCACGGCGCTGCTCGGTGGTGATGCCGTGGACGACGACGCCGACGCTCATTCCGAGGAAGGTGTAGACCTGCCCCATCCACTCCGCGTCGCGCTTGGCGAGGTAATCGTTGACGGTGACGACGTGGACGCCTTTGCCCTCGAGGGCATTGAGGTAGGTCGGAAGCGTCGCGACGAGCGTTTTACCTTCACCTGTCTTCATCTCGGCGATCCGGCCCTGGTGCAGGGCGACGCCGCCGATGAGCTGAACGCGGAAGTGCTTCATGCCCAGCGTTCTCCAGGCCGCTTCACGGCAGACCGCGAACGCTTCGGGGAGGATGTCGTCGAGCGATTCGCCCGCCGCGAGCCGCTCCTTCAGATGCGGCGTCATCGCGCGCAGCTCGTCGTCCGTTTTGGCCGTCATCTCCTGATCCAGCGCTTCCACCCGATCGACGATTTTCTCGATCTTCTTGACTTCCTTGGCGTTCAGATCGCCAAAGATCTTTTCCATTAAGCTCATGTTGTTCTGTCCTTTCCGGCCGCCCGCGGGCAGCCCGGTGATATTTTATTCCGCGTCATCCTCCGGTGCATCGGAGACTTCGAGGTTGATCTCCAGGGCTTTTTTGTCAGTCGCCTTGGTGACCCGCCCGCGGAATACTTTCTTATCTATAGTGACCTCAAAGCGGTCGCCCTTTTCCGGCAGTTTGTCCAGACACAGGACCACCCAGCCGTTGACGGTATTAGCGTCGATCTCCTCATCCACATCGAAGTAATCGAGCACCTTACTCAGCGACGCGTTGCACAGCACGCGGTAGCTGCCGTTCTGGAGTTCCGTGATCTCCTGGCTCATGATCGCGTCATGCTCGTCGTAGATCTCGCCGACGAGTTCCTCGATGATGTCCTCCATCGTGACGAGACCTTCCGTGCCGCCGTATTCGTCGACGATGATCGCCATGTGGGTCTTCATCGACTGGAGCTTGCGCAACAGGCTGCTGATCCTCATGCTGCCCGCGACGAAAACGACCGGTTTGACGAAATCCGAGACCGTGTGATCGCTGCCGAGCACATAGTTGTGAAAGTCTTTCTCGTTGAGAACGCCCTGGATGCTGTCCAGGTCATCTTCATAGACCGGCAGCCGCGAGAATCCGGTCGTCCGGAAGACATCCTGGATCTCCTCTTCGGTCATCGACAGATCGATCGCGACGATGTCGACGCGCGGGGTCATGACCTCCTCCGCCTCGACCTCATTGAACTCGATGGCGTTCTGGATGAGTTCGCTTTGTTCCTGTTCAAGGGATCCTTCCGTCTCCGCCTCTTCGACCATGGTCAGGAGTTCATCCTCCGAAATATTGCGGCTCCCGCTGACCTTGAAAACCTTGCTCAGGAGCTTTTTCCAGAGAGAGAAAACGTAATTAACGGGTGTCAGGACCCACATGACCGCGCGGATCAGCGGCGCGGAAAACATGGAAAAGCTTTCCGGCGATTCTTTGGCGAGACTCTTCGGCGAGATCTCCCCGAAGATCAGGACAACGAGTGTCATCACCAGAGTCGCGTAGCTGGCGCCTTTGCTGCCGTACAGCTGCACGAACAGCATCGTGGCGATGGCGGTCATGCCGATATTGACGATGTTATTGCCGATGAGGATCGTCGAGAGCAGTTTGTCGTACTTGCCGATGAGCGACAGTACGCGTTCCGCCCTGCGGTCCCCGTCCATTGCCATGTTCTTGATCTTGATGCGGTTGACCGAGGTGAACGCCGTTTCCGTCGCAGAGAAATACCCTGACAGGATCACGAGGACGGCGATGACCGCGATCATCCATGCTGTGTGATCATCCATATGGATGGTACCTCCTCTATCGCATACCTTTTGATATTATATCACAGAATCGCCGCCGTTTCACAGGAATCCCGTACCGCATCCGCCGCGGAACCGCCCTGCCGCCTGCCTCCCGGACAGTATACCGTGCTAGCATTAAGTTTTCTTAAGTGCCCGCCTGAAATCTTCCACGCCTCTCCCAAATGTGGTAGGATAAGAGGTGGTTTACCGCAGGAATGCAATGCGGACCAACATAAAATCTACATTAATAGGCAGGTATTGCTATGAAAAAACAATCCAACAGAGACTTTTCTCCCCGCAGAGCAAAACGCTACCGGATCATCAAGATCCGCCGGTTCCTGCTCGCGCTGGTCATCCTGGCACTGATCGCGCTGATCGCGATCCTGGGTGTCAAACACCTGCTCAACCGGTCCGGATACAACAGTGAATCCGGATTCCAGAAGTTCGCGCAGGAGACGATGAAAGGGATCGACGGCAAAGGCGACCTTTACGGCGGAGAATTCCAGTACGAATACGGCGAACCGATGTCATTCGCCACGATCATGCCGTCAACAGGCTATGAGGCGATCGACAACGCGGTCGCAACCACCTGGGCACAGGACCGCAAGAACTTCGAGAATGACAACCAGACCGTCGCACAGACCAATCAGGTCGCTCTCATGGCCGCCTACGAAGCATCCGAAACGCCGTATGACGCCGAGGGACTCGCGGTCCACACCTACAAGTACAGCAAGATCGACGATGAGGAAACGCTCATCGAACGGGTCGACTGCTACAACATCGCGACCAAGACCGGCGGCGAGCTGACACTTTCCCAGATGTTCTACGGCGATTACACGGCTGTCTACAAGCAGGAAGCCGAAGCCTTCCTCAAAGATAAGTACGCGGAATCGCTCACCGAAGACTACGCCGCTCAGATCGACGCGGCAAAAGAAAACTTCATCCTCACCGAAGACGGCGTGAAGTTCTTCTTCAACAGCGGCACCGTCGCCAGCGCGGACCAGGGCGCGGTCAGCTTCACCATTCCGTACGAGAAGTTCGAAGGCTCCATCCGCAATGATATCGGCAAGCGCATCATCGACCCGTCCAAGCCGATGGTCGCGCTGACCTATGATGACGGTCCGAGTGTCGACAACTCGACCGACCGGATCCTCAACGTCATGGAAGAATACGATGTCGTCTGCACCTTCTTCGAACTGGGCGAACGCGTGGATGAAGAAGGCGACAGAGGCGCGCAGCTGCTGCAGCGCGAACTCAAACTCGGCTGCGAAGTCGGCTCCCATTCCTACAGCCACCCCAACCTTTACGAACTGAGCACGGAAGGCATCCAGAACGAAGCGCAGAAGAGCATCGACGCGATCACGCGCGCGACCGGCCAGCCGCCGACGATTATGCGGCCGCCCTACGGCAACGGCAGTGATGAGATCGCGCAGATCTTCGGCCTGCCCTCCATCAACTGGGATGTCGATACGCTCGACTGGTCCAGCCGCAACGCGGACGCGGTCGTTGAAGAAGTTCACAAGATCGGCAACCTTGACGGCTGCATCGTCCTGATGCATTCGATCTACAGTTCCTCCGCCGAGGCGACAGAGCGGATCGTCCCCGAGCTCGTCGAGCAGGGCTACCAGCTCGTCACCGTCAGCGAACTGCTGCAGTACAAATACGGATATACACCGATCGAAGTCAAAGACTACGGCTACTACTTCCGCGGTGAATGAGAAACACTAAAGAAAGCCGCCCATCCCGGGCGGCTTTTTTTAGTGTTGTACTATTCGGAGTCCTTGCTTTATCGAGGTCATAGGGCAAGAGTATGGTGGTCCGGCAATGAAAAAGGAGCCCCGGGGGACTCCTTTTTTATTGCGTGTTCCGCGTTCGCGGGAAGCGGTTTAGAGCTTCTCGAGCAGCGCGTCGACAACCGGCATACCATCGCCAACGACAGCATAGTCGGAAGCGCCGAAGACCGGAGCTTCACCGTCGCTGTTGACGGAGATGATCAGGCCGGCATCCTTCATGCCGCAGAGGTGATGCGCAGCGCCGGAGATACCGAAGCCAACGTAGACTTTCGGACGAACGCCCTTGCCGGACGTACCGATCATCTTGCTGTCATCCGGAACCCAACCTTCGTCGACGACCGGTCTGGTGCAGCCGGTGGTACCACCCATCTTAGCAGCCAGTGCTTCGAGCTTGTCCCAGTTCTCCTGGGAGCCAACGCCGAAACCACCGCAGACGATGAGTTCAGCCTTCTCGACCGGAATGCCTTCGGGCTCTTTCTCGACAACTTCGATCGCCTTGATCTTGGAGTTGGTGTTGTCAACAACAGCCGGATCGACAGCGATGACTTCGCAGTCTTTCGCTTCCAGAGCTTCAGCCGTGAACAGGCCGGGCTTGATGCTGGCGATCTGCGGTCTTGTGTTCGGGATCAGGATCTCGCCGATGACCTTGCCGCCGAATGCCGGAACGTGTGTAACGAATTCGCCATTGTCTCTGAGAACGAGGTCGACGCAGTGCGCAGCACCAGCGGTCTTGAACTGCAGAGCGATGGTCGGAGCCAGTTCTTCACCATAGGTGGAAGCCGGCATCAGGACAACGTCCGGGTTGAACATCTTGATGGCTTCGCCGACTGCTGCGGAGAAGTAATCCACGTTGAAGATGTTGAGTTTAGCGTTCTCGCAGAAGTAAACTGCGTCAGCGCCAGCTTTGGACAGTTCTTCAACTGCCGCTTTTGTGTCGTCACCAACTGTGACGTAAACGATCTTGACATCGTCGCCTGTGAAGAGGCTGCGAGCCTTGCTCATCAGTTCGAGAGCGGAGGACTGAACTTTGCCGTTGTCAAGTTCTGCATAGACCATAATGTTCTTGTTTTCCATTTGTCCTTCCTCCTTTCCTTAGAGCTGATAGCCAGACTTCTTGATGACGTCGATGATCTTGTCGGCGATCTCTTCCGGTTCACCGGTGAGCTTGGTGCCGGCTCTCGCCATGTCAGGCTCGATGAAGCTGCCGGGCTGCGTCGGGCTGCCGGGCAGGCCGATGTACTTCTCGTCGACATCCAGATCCGCTTTGCCCCAGATGGTCAGCGGCTTTTTCTTGGACTTGATGATGCCCATCGCGGTGACCATTCTCGGCTTGTTAGCGCCTCTGGCGATACCGATAACTGCCGGAAGTTCAACTTCGTAAGCAACGTAGCCGTTCGGGGTCTTTTTCTTGACCTTGGCAACGCCGTCTTCGACTTCCATCTCGATGATGTTGCTGATATGGGGCAGTTCCATCCACTCGCCGATCTGGGAGATCATCTGGGAGGTAGCACCATCAGCAGACTCGTTGCCGCCGAGGACAATATCAGCTTCGATACCGATCTTCTTGAAGCCCTGGACCAGGGTGTAGGAAGTTGCGAAGGTGTCAGCACCGCCGAATGCTCTGTCGCTCAGGATGTACGCTTCGTCAGCGCCCATCGCCAGGCATTCTTTGATCTGGGGAGCGTTGAAGTCCGGGCACATCGCGACTGCGATGACTTTGCCGCCGAACTTGTCTCTCAG
>JAILFI010000145.1 GCA_024697655.1 Clostridiales bacterium | reverse complement strand
ATGCGTGCGCTGCACGTGCGCAATCTGTAAGGAGGTGCAGACAATGTCCCGCAACGACAGTAAATCCGCCCCCGGCAGAGCACAGAAACCGCTGTTCCCGCCTCACGCTGTGGAAGATATGACCGCCTTCTTCAAGGTGCTCGGTGACGAGACCCGTATGCGCATCGTCCTGCTCATCAGTGAGGAAGCGCGCTGCACCGGCGACATCGCCACCGCGCTTTCCATGAGCGACAGTGCCGTTTCCCACCAGCTGAAGGCGCTGAAATCCGCCGGGCTTGTCAAGACCCGCCGGGATGGTAAAAACATCTACTATGTGCTGGACGACGAGCATGTGAACGAGATCCTCTCCACGGCCCTCGCCCACACGGAACACAAGCGCCTGCAGCATGCCTGAAACATGCCATGGCGCTGCGCAAACCAATCGATCAACCCGCATAACAGCCATGTTGTGCGGGTATTTGTTTTCCGCTTGACAATCCTGCCGCAGTTCGTATAATGATATTAGAGCAAGTCCACCAAGCGTTTTAGTAGGAATATGTCCAGGCCTGCTAAAACGCATACAGCCCAGCCATCGTGCTGGACTTTTTTGTTTCTATCACCACTCTGGTATGAAGGAGGAACTGAGATGAAAGAAATGACATCCAAGGAAAGAATCGATGCTGTACTGACCGGGCAGCCCTTTGACCGCACCCCGTTTGCCCTGGTCGACTGCGGTGCCTGGACCTGCCAGACCGAAGGCATCTCCTACCGGCAGCTCTACAGCCGCCCGGACAGCGGCGCTTCCAGCATCGTCAAATGGACCGACGAATTCAAAACCGACATCGTCAGCGGTGTCGCCGGTGTATTCACAGCCTGGCTCAATGCGTTCGGATGCCCGATCGACATCGATAAGATCGGCTGCTCTATCGATACCGGCAACTGCATCGACGATCCGGACACCCAGATCCCGCAGCTTGATAAATCCAAAATCCGCGAGATGCTCGAAGCAAATGAATTCGCAATGAACATGGTCAACCAGTGCAAGCATGTCAAAGAGCTCGTCGGCGACCGCAAGTACATCCTCTGCGATATCGCCGGCCCGTTTACCGTCGCTGCGATGATGCGCGGCACCGAAGCGTTCATGCTTGACATCATGATGAAACCTGATCTGATGAAACAGCTCATGGAGTTCTCGACTGCAGCCAGCACCGAGATGTTCCGCATGCTGCATGAAGTCGGCGCAGACATCGCTCTGCCTGCCGAACCGGTGGCCAGCGGTTCCATGATCAGTCCGAAGATGTTCAAAAAGTGGGCTGCTCCTGCGATCCAGACCCTCAAGAACAACCTGCCCGAGTACAAGTACTTCTTCACCCACATCTGCGGCGATTCCGGCAACCGTATGCCGGCGCTTCAGGAAATCGGCGTCAATGCGTTCTCCGGCGATTATATGGTCGACCTCGACCAGGCACTGACCGACGGAAAGGGCACCACGATCATGATGGGCAACATCAACCCGGCCGGCGTGCTGATGACCGGCAGCGCGAAAGCCACCTATGAAGAGGCCTGCGACCGGATCCGCATCGCGAACGGCAGAGGGCATATCCTCGCAACAGGATGCGATATGGCTGCGGAAACGCCTTACGACAACATCATGATGCTCTCACAGGCATGCATTGATATGGCGGCGGAATAAAGACCGGCAGCCCCAAGCCAACAAAAGCGGAGAGGTGGATACCCCCTCTCCGTTTTTTCTGCTCTTTTCTTATTTCTCAATTGAACGGCTGTGCGGTTCCTGTCAGGCGTCCAGTTCGCCGACCAGTTCTTTGATGGTGTCCGCATACTCCAGCAGTGTCCATTTCCAGGTCTTCAGGCAAAGCTTCCCCTCTGTTGTAATGCGGTATTCGTCGGTCTTCAGTTTTTCAATCAGCCCCTTGTCCTCCATCGTCCGCAGCATTCTGTACACACCGGTTGCGTCCGGCGCCTTGTGAAAAGTCACATAGTCTGCCGCTTCCTGCAGAATGCCGTAACCTTTGGCGTCGTGCCTTTTGAGAATCGACAGGATCACGGGCTGGATAAACTTATCCAGATTCGCGCCGCGGCAGGCACAGGTCGGCTCATCGAGCGGACTCTTTTTCTTCGCTTCTGACATCTATCGTTTCCCCGCTTTCCGTTCGTCATATCTGCGCTGGTACTCTTCTTCCTTCGCCTTGCGCGCCGCCTTTCCCGGCACCCAGTCCTGATGACGGATCTTGCAGTAGATAAAGTCTCCCAGGAACATGATCGCCGCCGCGAAGAGTACCGCAAAGAACTGCTTGAGATGCAGCTCCAGCAGAACAAAAATCGCTAAAAACAGAATCGCGAGATCCATAAAAAAGCGGATCATGAAGTCTTTATAGGTCATCAGACTACCTCCGGTTGGATTCGCTGGACAGGACGACAATGGCTGGTTTCAGTATACCGCAACCGCACGGGTTTCTCAATGTCAAAGACCTGCCTTGCGGCAGGCCTTTCCTCATTACTGATCTACATAAGAGACTGTATATCCCGCCCCCTCCAGCAACGTCCTGGCGCGCTGCATATCTGTCTTTGCCCAGTCTTTCCAGGCGTAGTCGGTGTCCCGGGGAATCGCCCCGCTCTCCACGACCATGACATTCGCCCCGCTCTCCATCGTCTGCGGTGATGCCGGATGGACGCAGATATCACGGATGACCTGCCCGCCGGACAGACGGAGTACCGCAACGATATGTGCCATCTCCTCGTCCGTCAGACGGCGGGTATCCCCAAGCGGTGTCCCCGGAACAGGGAACCTCGCCATCGTACCGCCGATCACCGCACCGCAGCGGACCGTATTCAGGAAAGCCTCCGCAATCTCTTCGCTCGTATGCTCCGGCCCGACCGGTTCGGTCAGACTGATCAGTCTGAGCGGCGAACCGGAAATGCTCTTCATAGTCGCAACGCGTACCGCAGGGTCGAACGGTGTATCCACACCCTCCCGCAGACGCAATGCATGATAGACCCCGTAAACGCCGCCCGCCGCGACCTTGTCCGCGATCTGCGGCGTCATCTCCCCGGTATTCAGGATCATGACATAGTCACCAGGCACCTCTTTGCGGATCACGGGGATATAGGCAAGCAGCCGGTCCACGCTGTAGAACTCGGTCGTTCGCAGCACGATGTAGGCGGCGCCGCCCTGCACATACCTGCGAACGCTCTCCAGGATTTCCTCCTCCGTTACATGATGCGGTTCTTTGATCACCTGCCATTGCTCTCCAAAGGAGCAGAACCGGCAGTTCATACTGCAGGGCACGAAGTCCATTCCCACAGCACACCAGATATACCCTTTCCCCCGGGTGATCTCCTGCGCCGCTTCTTTCGCCGCCTGCCGCAGCATCAGATCCTCTTCACTGCCCGCCGGGATGTCCAGCAGACGGACCATCTCCTCTTTTGACAGGACCTCGCCTGCCAGGCACTTTGCTTTTGCACTTCTGACCGCTTCGCGGACCTCCATACCGTCACTCTCCTTTGGGAACCGCTCTCCGCGCTCAGTCTTCATTGAGGATCTCCGCACAGATCTGACAGGCGTCTGTGACCAGATGGCAGCAGACATTGCCGAACTTGTTCTCCGCCATGATCTGTTCCATATCTTCGGGGATCTTGTAGCCGAGCACTTCCTTGCACACGCAGCTGCCGTATTTCTCAGCAAACTTCGCCCGGAAGGCAGCCGCCTTCGCCAGCATCGCATTTTTCTTATCCGGATCGACGGTGTCGCCCTGGCCATACTTGAGGCCAATGGCCATGATCGCGCCGACGACCGCGCCGCATGTCTCGCCTACCCACATACCGCCGCCGAAGCAGGCGGAGATCTTGAGCGCCGTTTCCCTGTCGACCCCGAGCTGCGGTGCAAGCTCCGCAAAAACCGCCTGCGAGCAGTCTATGCCGGATCCGAATCCTGCGAGTGCTTTTTCCGATGTCATCGTTGAGGTAATCATATCGATCTCCTTTCCCGGTTGGTTCCATTACCATTCTGCTGTCCCTGCAACAGCCATATATTAGACCATGTCTAATATATGGGTAGTATACCACACGGAATTCCATTCAACAACCGTGCGCGGCTACTCCGCCAGCTTTGCCAGATACTCTGCTTTCAGTGCTTCCAGTTGCAGCACCGCATCTTCGCCGATTGGCGGCCGCTCATAGGCGGACAGGCGTTTCTCGATGACCTTTTCGCAATTCCTGACGAAGGAACGGTCTTCATCAAACCACGTCACACAGCTTCCGCGGTCGGACACGACGGGTCTTAGGAACGCCTTCCGCATGCCTTTCAGCGTTGCGCGGTCGGTCATGTAGTCATAGTAATGCCCATCCTCAGCAATCTTCTCGACCAGCCCTTCCTTCCATTCGTAGCTGTCGAAGTTCAGAGAACGGTATCTTTTGATATAGCGGATGATTTCCTCGTCCATGATCATCTTGTCAAAGGAGAAAGCATTGAATGACTCCAGAATGCCGAGTCCGTGCAGGCAGAAGTCCACATCCTCTTCAAATGTATTCCAAAGGCTCATGTACGATTCATACGCCGCCTGCGGGTCGCAGCATTTCGCGTCGTTCAGACCGCCGCCGCTGCGGTACGGCAGTTTGTAGTACCGCGCCAGACAGGCAGTCATGGCAGACAGCACCGCCGTTTCCGGTGCACCGATACTCAGTCCCATCGTCGCAAAATCCGCAATCGCGGATGTCAGTCCGTAGATGACCGGCACGCCGGGGCGGATCATCTGCGCATACACAAGGCCGAACAGGACCTCCGCGTTACAGGTCAGAAGCGTGACCGGCAGATCGATGTGCGACGTGACGCCGGCCGTGGAACAGCACGCCATGAGAATCGGCTGATTGTGCTGCGCAAAGACACGGATCGAATCGAGCATAGTCACATCCCACGCCAGCGGGGATAAACTGTTGACCGTACCGACCGCATAATGCCCGTCGAGACCGCCCGTCACGCACTTCAGCGCATCGATCGTGAATGCCGAATGCAGCCTGTTGCCGGCCGAGCCCAGAAGCGGCTTATCGCTGTCCAGGATCGTTTCGATGATCATGTCGAACATCCCTGCCACACTGCTCTTCTCTTTCGGAAACATCGTCAGCATGCTGGATACATCGATCTCATCGCTCATATAGGACAATTTCTGAGAATCGATAAAGTCCTGCCAGGACGCCCGCACACGTCTGCCGCCGCGGTCCACCTTGTAGAGCGTGCCCGAGAACGGCAGCATGACTGTTCTCCCCGGCTCACCGACCGTGACGCTGCGCGCGGGATTGCGGCCTGACAAAAGAAACGCCTCCGGTGCGCTGCGGAGCGCTTTTTCAATCATCTCGTCTGTCAGCCTGACGACGAACCCGCCCTTCGGATGCTCCGCGAACGAAGCTCCTAAAAAAGCCAGTTCTTCCGCCGGCGCGCGGTCATTCACATAAATGCCGTGCTTTGTCAGGATTTCCACAGTCTTCTCATGAATCTCAGCGAGTTGTTTCTCAGGCATTGTGAACATAGTGTTCCTCCTCCGGGATATCCGGGTTAAAAAACCGGACGGGATTCGCATCCCGTCCGGCTGTGCGCGTTACTGTATCAGATACGGATCACTCATACAAATAACTTGTTTCGGAGTACGTTATAATGCTATGCGTTTGCTGCCGCCTTGCCGCCTTTTTTTGCGGCTTTTCTTTCCGCAGCGAGCTGCTTCATCTTTTCGCGGCGGATCGCCAGTTCTTCCTTGGTCTCGACTGCGTCGCCTTCACGGTATGCACGCGCCATCCCCTTGATCATGGAGATCGTAGCCAGGATGGCGATCGGCAGGATCGGGAAGCCGGCGACGTTCGATATCATCTTGACGCCGTCGATACCTGCGAAGGAGATCATGACCCATGCGGACAGACCCATGACAACGCCCCAGATGACCTTGAGAAATGCCGGGGGTTCGCCCTCTTCCGCCTTGAAGCCGGAAGTGGACATGATCGCTGCAGCAGCGGTCATGGAGTCAGCCATCGTGACGAACGAGATGATCAGGATCACGAGGAAGATGACCAGCAGGATCGTACCAAGCGGCAGGCTCTGGAAGAACTCATAGGTAGCAGCCTCGTTGCCTCTCTCGCCCATGACGGTCCAGATGTCCAGTTTGCCGTTGACCTGCTTGTCGATTGCTGCGCTGCCGAAGATGCCCATCCAGAGCAGGCAGAACATCGACGGTGCGATGAGGTTGGCCAGCAGGAATTCACGGATCGTTCTGCCGTAGGTCAGGCGGGTGAGGAAGACACCGACGACCGGCGCGAAGGCCAGGAAGTTCGCC
>JAILFI010000131.1 GCA_024697655.1 Clostridiales bacterium | reverse complement strand
AGGTCTGGACAGCCCGCTGCCCGCGGGACGGCTCGCTGGCGGCCTGGACAAAGGTCCGGTTCGCGGATGCGGACGGACTCGTCTTTATCGGGGCTGCGGGCATCGCGGTGCGCGCGATCGCGCCGTACGTGCAGTCCAAGGCGACGGATCCTGCCGTGGTCGTGGTCGACGAGGGCGGCTGCTATGCGGTCTCGCTTTTGTCCGGTCATCTCGGCGGCGGCAATGCCCTGACGATGATGATCGCGGAAGCCGCGGACGCGGAGCCTGTCATCACGACAGCGACCGATGTCCACGGGCAGTTCGCGGTCGACGACTGGGCGCGGACACAGGCGCTGACCGTATTCAACAAACAAATGATCAAAGAGGTCTCCGCGGCGGTCCTGAAAGGCCGGGAAGTGCCGGTCATCACCCGTCAGCCGATCGGCGGCACGGAGCCTGCGGGGATCCGGGAGGTGCGGGAGGACCCGCGTCCGGAAAGATCGGATGACCCGGCTGTAGCGCTCTCGGTCAGTATGACCGGTCCGGCGGCAAAGCCGCATACGCTGGTGCTGATCCCGCATGCGCTGTGCCTCGGCATCGGCTGCAGGAAGGGGACATCAAAAGACAGGATCGAAGAAGCCTGGCAGGCGTTCCGGCAGAAGAACCATATCTTTGAAGAGGCAGTGTGCGAAGCAGCGACGATCGATCTCAAAAAAGACGAGCCCGGTCTGCTGGCGTTCTGCGAGGCGCATGGCTGGCCGCTCCGGACATATACCGCAGAGCAGCTGCTGGAGGCGCCTGCGATCCCGGGAGGCTATACGCCTTCCGCTTTCGTCGAAAAGACGACCGGCGTCGCGAATGTCTGCGAGCGGTGCGCAGTCTTCATGGCTGCGGAGAAAGGCGACGAAGAACAGACCCCGGGAGAAGCGCGGCTGCTGGTCCGCAAAACGGCGCACGACGGTGTCACCTTTGCGGCGGCGGTCTGGCCGATGTGGGTCAAATGGCCGAAGAATGAAACGACAGGAGAACAAAAATGAGTGAGAAAAAAGTATACGCCGTGGGCATCGGCCCGGGCGGCGCATTCTATATGACGGAACAGGCACGCGCAGCGATGGAGGCGGCGGACGTGCTCTGCGGCTACACGGTCTACATCGATCTGGTGAAGCCGCTGTATCCGGAGAAGGAAACCTACGCGACGGCGATGATGAAGGAGATCGACCGCTGCCGCTGGGCAATGGAACAGGCAACCGCGGGACGCACAGTGGCGGTCGTCTGCAGCGGTGACGCGGGGGTCTACGGGATGGCCGGTCTTCTGATCCAGCTGACGGAACAGTACCCGGATGTGGAAGTCGAGGTCGTCCCCGGCATCACGGCCGCTCTGTCCGGCGCGGCGATCCTCGGCGCCCCGGTAGGACATGACTTCTGTGTGATTTCTCTGTCGGATCTCCTGACACCGTGGGAGGTCATCGAGGAACGGCTGGATGCGGCAGGCAAAGGCGATTTCAATATCGTTCTGTACAATCCGCGCTCAAAGAAACGCACCGAAGTCCTCCATAAGGCATGTGAGATCATCGGCCGGTACCGCAGTCCGGAGACGGTCTGCGGCTGGGCGAAGAACATCGGCCGGGACGGTGAGGAAAAAAAGATCGTCACGCTGGCACAGCTTCCGGAAGAACCGATCGATATGTTCACGACCGTCTTCATCGGCTCCAGCAATACGAAAGTTTACGGCAGCCAGATGGTCACGCCGAGAGGGTACGAAAAGAAGTGAGAATCGCATTATTCAGCGGCACAACGGAAGGGCGCGAACTGTCCCTGCAGCTGGCGGGAGCCGGCTATGCCGTGACTGTCTTCGTGGCAACGGAGTACGGGTCGGAAGAGCAGGGAGAGCACGCCGGGATCGAGGTCCGGGAAGGCCGGGCAGGCCGGGAGGAGATGGAACGCATCCTTCCCGGATTTTCGCATTGCATCGACGCGACCCATCCGTATGCACGTGAGGTGACGCAGAATATCCGCGCAGCCTGTGAAGAGGCCGGCGTTCCGTATCTGCGCCTGAAGAGAGCGGAGAGCCTGCTCAAGGCAGACGACCCGGTCGTCACGGTCTCTTCGACGGAGGAGGCTGTCCGCGTGCTGGAGAAGATGGAAGGCAACATCCTGCTCAGCACCGGTGCCAAGGAAGTGGGCAAGTATGCGCCCGTGGGACCGGATCGGCTGTTCCCGCGCGTCCTGCCCTCCGGGGAAAGCATTGCGTCCTGTGAAGAAGCCGGCATCGCGCACCGCAACATCATCGCGATGCAGGGACCCTTTACGCAGGAAATGAATGAAGCGACGATCCGCCAGTACGGCATCCGCATCATGGTCACCAAAGACAGCGGCAAAGCGGGCGGATTCCGTGATAAGATAGAAGCAGCCAGGAATACGGGGACCCGCGTGGTCCTGATCGCAAGACCTGAAGACGAAGG
>JAILFI010000118.1 GCA_024697655.1 Clostridiales bacterium | reverse complement strand
GTCTTGCTGAGCGATTCCAGATAATTGGCGCCTTTGATCAGGATGCCGTTGCGGCTGGCTCCGCCGATGCCCGCAAAGAAACTGAGCGGGATGCTGATGACCAGGGCGCACGGGCAGCTGATGACCAGGAAGGTCAGGGCGCGGAACACCCAGTCGTTCCACTCGGGCGCGAGCCCCATGAAACCCATCCGCACGAGCGGCGGGATGATGGCGACGATGAGGGCGCCGAAGACGACGATGGGGGTGTAGACTCTCGCGAAGCGGGTGATGAAACGCTCGGAGTTGGATTTGTTGAACCCGGAGTTCTCGACCAGCTCGAGGATCTTCGAGACGGTGCTCTCGCCGAACTCTTTGGTGGTCCGGATCTTCAGCGGGCCGGTCATGTTGATGCAGCCGCTGATGACTTCGCTGCCGGGGAAGACTTCGCGCGGCATGCTCTCGCCGGTCAGGGCGGCGGTGTTGAGCGTGCTTTCGCCTTCTACGACCACGCCGTCGATCGGGATCTTCTCTCCGGTGCGGACGGTGATCACGGTGCCGACTGGCACATCGTTCGGATCGACCTGCTCCAGGTCATCGCCGTTCTCGATGTAGGCGCAGTCCGGACGGATGTCCATGAGCTGGGTGATATTCTTCCGGCTTCTGCCCACGGCGTAACTCTGGAAGAATTCGCCGATCTGATAGAAGAGCATGACCTCCACACCTTCGTGGTATTCGCCGAGCGCGATGGCGCCGATGGTGGCGACGACCATCAGGAAATTCTCGTCGAAGACCTGGCCGTGGCCGATGTTGCGGACCGCCTTCAAGAGGATGTCGTAGCCGACGATCAGGTAGCCGACGATACACAGCGAGAACTGGATATACGTCGGCAGATCCTCCGCGAGGTGCAGCGAGACGAAGAGCACGAGGCCGATCAGGATCCGGATCAGGGTTTTTCGTTGTTTGCGTGTCATTCCTTTGAACATGCGTATCTCCTGTTGCGCCGGCCGCGGCGCAGTGCGGTCCCTAGAATTCGATCTCGCAGTCCGGCTCGAACTTGCGGCAGTTCTTCAGAACGGTCTTCATGATCTTCTTCTCGTCTTTTTCTTCAACGCCTTCCTCGAACTCGACGCTCATCTTCAGTGTCATGAAGTTGACCTTGGCTTCCTTGATGCCCTCGGTCTCGTTGGCGCAGGCTTCCATTTTGTTCGCGCAGTTCGCGCAGTCAACTTCGATCGCATACTGTTTCTTCATTGGTAGTCCTCCTGTGATCTGCCGGGTGCAATCATAGATTGCCGGCCAAACATTTTTATAGTTGTTCAATTGAATAAACATTCAAATGTAATTCCATTATAAACGCACCTTATGTATTGTAAAGCCCTTTTGGACACTGTCAAAGGTTTTTTGCCGGAAATCTGCGCAATGCAAAAAAAGATGCCAAAATGCGGTCCGCCTGTTAGAATGTGACCATAAGAAACACCTGCGTGAAAGGGTATAAGAAAGAAGGAACCGCCATGCCGGCACAATTTGATATGGAATCGCTGCACGCCTATCCATGCCTGCGTGCAGATCTGGGAAAACTGCGCAATAATATCCGCAGCCTCGTCAGCACCTGTGCGGCGGCCGGTATTGAAGTGGCCGGCGTCGTCAAGGGGTTTAACGGTCTTGTTCCGGCGATGGCGCCGTTCGCGGAGGAGGGCTGCAGACAGATCGCCTCATCGCGTCTTGAGCATTTGAAAGCGGCGCGGGAGGCGGGGCTCTGCCGGGAAGCAGGAGCGGCGGACAGCGGTCTCCCCGAGACCATGCTCGTTCGCATCGCGATGCTTTCGGAGGTGCCGTCCGTTGTGCGGTATGCAGATCTGAGCCTGGAGAGCGAGCCGGCAGTAGTGGCTGCACTCGAAGAAGAAGCCGCCCGGCAGGGCGTTTCCCACGGCGTCATCCTGATGGCGGATCTGGGGGACCTGCGGGAAGGGTTCTGGGATAAGGATGAGATGGTGGACTTCGCCGTGCGTATCGAGAAAGAGATGCCGCACATCGATCTGACCGGCGTGGGTGTCAATCTCGGCTGTTACGGCGCGATCTGTCCGGATATAGATAAGATGAATGAACTGATCGGCATCGCTGAGCGGATCGAGGCGCGGATCGGCAGAAAGCTCCGGTATATTTCCGGCGGGGCGACGACCTCGTATCCGCTGGTTCTCGACGGCAGCATGCCGGCGCGCATCAACCACCTCCGGATCGGGGAGGGGATCATCACGAATTACGATCTGCCGCATCTGTGGGGGCTCGACACGGCACCGCTGAAGGCGGATGTGTTCACGCTGCAGGCGGAGGTCATCGAAGTCAAGAAAAAACCGACCCACCCGGTCGGCCGGATCTTCGTAGACTGCTTCGGCGATACACCGGTGTATGAGGACCGGGGGATCCGCCGGCGCGCACTGCTTGGCATGGGCAAACTGGACTACGCTTTGCAGGATGCCCTGATGCCCCGTCTTGCCGGTGCGTTCCTGGTGGGCGACAGCAGCGACCATGCGATCCTCGACGTGGAAGACTGTGCGGAGGACGAAAAAATGCCCCCGGTCAAAGTCGGGGACATGATCACGTTCGATCTGAAGTACTCGGCCGTCCTGTATCTGACGTCCTGTCCGTATATCCGCATGGAATTCGTCGATTGAGACGATCAGTCCATCGGATCCTTGCTGATCAGTTCCTGCAGGACCTGATTGGCGACATCGCCCGCGACTTCCGCACCGCTGCCGCCGTTTTCGACGAGCACGACGAAGGCGTACGGATACCCTTCGTTGCGGATGTATCCGTAGAACCAGGAATGCGGGGTCTTGCCGTCGCCGACTTCCGCGGTGCCGGACTTGGCACACAGATCGAGCCCCGGGAAATTGTCTTCTCCGTAGGTGGCGACAACATCGTTGTGAAGCATGCTGTCGAGGACCTCGGCAGTGGATTCCTTGATCAGGCGGTCCTTGCCGGGACTGAACGTGAAGTCCGCATCCCAGCCGTTGGCGAAGGTGACGTCTTTGATCAGGGTCGGATTGACCGCGACGCCGCCGTTGGCAATGGCGCCCATATAGACCATCATCGCGCACGGGTTGACCATGTCATGGTACTGTCCGATGCCCGCCCAGGCGAGGGCGAGATCGGTCGACGGGAAATCGAACGTCCCGGCGGCGGTCTCAATGCCGTTGATGTTGTACTGGCCGGTGATACCGGCTTTTTCAGTATACTCTTTCAGTGCGGACGGACCGATCTTGAGCGTGATGTCCGCGAATGCGCAGTTGCAGGAATTGGCGAGAGCATCTTTAAAACTCTGCGTTCCATGTCCGTACGGGCAGGTGATGCGGTCCGTTTCGGCATCGCCGAAGGAGATGACTTCCGGGCAGGTGTATTCATAGCTGTCAAGACCGTCCAGCGTTTCGATCGCCGCCGTCGCTGTGATGACTTTGAAAATCGACCCCGGCACGAACGTGCTGGAGAGGAATTTGTTATAGTAAGCGCCTTTCATATCCTCGGCGGAGAGGTCCGGCGGATCGGTCGGGTCGTAGTTGGGCGAACTCACCATGCAGAGGATCTCGCCGGTCTCGTAGTTGTAGACGCCCACCGTACCGTTGCGGCCGGCCAGCGCGGCGTTCGCAACGGCGCAGACATCCGCGTCGATGGTGAGGATGAGATGTCTGCCGCTGCCGGTGATCGAATATGTGCCCATGAGGAAGCTGTATCCGACCAGTTTGTCCGCGAATACCCGGTTCGCGCCCGTCGAAATATTGCCGACCGCGTCGCCCACCGCGTGGAGTGTGGCGCAGCGTGTCCAGTAGTCTTCGTTGTAGCGGGGCACACCGGTATCGGTGTTCTCCATCAGCAGCGTCTCGTTGCGGTCGTAGATCGACCCTTTGCCGAGATAGCCGTTCGTGTAGACATCGCCGTTGCCGGGGTAGGCAGCCCAGTCGCCGCCGTCGCGGGCGAGTTCATAAATGTAGTATCCGAGCCCCAGGATCAGGACCAGTGCCAGTGCAACGCAGAGGCGGGCGCGACGTTTCATTTTATTCATTTATCAGCGCCTCCTTTCCTGCTGCGGATGCCTTTGCCGGCGTTCCCGGCGTTTCTTCTGAAAGACCGCGGTCCTTTACCGCGCCGCTGCCGTCCTTCCGTGTCGGCATCCAGTTCGAGCCAGTCCACGACATCGTCCATCACATCCTCCGAGAGTTTGGATCTGGAGCGCTTGGACCGCTTGCCGGCGTACTGGTCTTCCTGCGCGTAGATCGCGTCGTAGTTCTGTGCGGTTTCGCGGGGACTGCCGTAGCGGGCATAGTAATCGCCGTCATCGTTGTCCTGCTGGTCGAACATTTCTTCGGGATCGTCCGAGACCGACTTGACCGCCAGTGATGCGTTCTGCCGGGTGTCCGCCGCTTTGAGGAAGGCGAGCAGTCCCCAGGAAGTGAGCATGCTGGTGCCGCCGTTCGAGAGGAACGGGAGCGTGACACCGGTGAAGGGGAAGATATCGAGAGAACCGAGCACGTTCATGCACGACTGGAAAATGATCAGCGAGGTCGCCGCGCAGGCGGCGATCGTGAAGAACGTAGATCTGCCGAAATTGATGGAGCGGACTGCGAACAAGCCGAGTGCGATCAGGGAAAAGACCGCCAGCAGGGCGATGAGCAGCCCCCACTCTTCGCTGATGAGCGGGAATACGAGATCCGTATCCGCCGCGAAGACCGAATGGAACCACCCGTTGCCCGCACCGAGCCCGAAACAGCCGCCGCTCGCCGCCGCGGACATACCGCGCACCTGCTGGAACCCGCCCGCATCCGGGAAGTCCCAGGCGTGCAGCCAGGTCGCAAACCGTTCGGTGATATGGGGGACGAACCGGATCAGCAGCAGCACACCGGCGCCGCATGCGCCGACCACCAGCATGAGCGCGCCGAACTGGCCGCTGCGCAGGAAGGCGATGATCAGGAAGGTGACGAAGAAGATCGCCGCTGTGCCGAAGTCGTTCATGACGGCCAGCGTACCCAGACAGAATACGGAGAAGCCGATGAACAGCGTCAGGTTTTTCTTTTCGTACAGTTCATCCAGCGTGGCGCTTCCGATAAAAATGAAAGCGATCTTAACGAGTTCGGACGGCTGCAGCATATAGCTGCCGATCTTGACCCAGTTGACCGCGCCGAAGGAAGCGCTGCCGAATACGATGTTGATGAGCAGCAGAAGGACGCTGGCGATCACGAGGATCCGCCGTACGGCAAGCGACCGGCGCAGATCCCGCAGGTACCAGCACATGGCGATGAAGAGGCCCATGCCGAGGAAGATCGCGAGCAGCTCGGTCGTGATTCCGCCCGGATCGGACGTGGCGACGACGGCGAGGTTGATCGTGCAGAGGAAGAAGACGATGGTCTCCATCTCAAAACAGACCTGTCCCTGGCCGCGCATGAACGCGCAGTACGCCCACATGGAAACGCCGAACAGCAGGAATGCCAGGATCACGATAAAGGAAAGTTCCGCGCCTTTGGCGGCGATGAGCTGGATGCATGTCAGCAGCTGGAAGATGCTGAGCGCGCCAAGGCTCGCCCACGGCGTGAACCGGGTCGAATGCTTTTCGCGCATCATCACGTTGCGCTGTTTTTCCGCGAGGCTCGGGGGCATGAGTGTGCAGTCCACACCGCCGATCGTCAGCGTGTCGCCCATCCGGATCAGCGTGGGGCCGTTCACCGCACGGCCGTTGACCTTGCTGCCGCTCTTGCTGTCGAGGTCGCTGTAGTACCAGTCACCGCGGCTGTTGCGCACCAGCGTGCCGTGGTTGCGCGAGACGGTCATGATGTCAACGTGCAGGTCAACGCTTTTGTCGCGGCCGATAACGTTCTCCCAGTGCAGGATCGGAACGAAGTGGCTGCCGGGCAGGCTGAGATAGCCCCAGATCTCCGGCGGCGTCTTGGCGCGCAGGAGGGAGAGGATGGCCCGTCCGATGATCAGGAACGCAAGGAACACAAAGACGAACCGCACGACTGTCGTGTAATACAGTGCGAGCTGCGGGAAGGACCGGAAGATACCTGATAAAGCCTCCATCAGCGGGGCGGTTTTCTCTGTGATCGTTTCTATCATGGTGGATACAGTATACCATTAATCGTCGTATCATACCACTTAAGGAGCCTTTAGATATGCGGCTGCTGGAGATTCTCTGGTTGAAATAATAGGCTTTTTCATATAAAATTTTTCTGTATGCAGTCACGCCGGGAGACGGTTTCCGTACAGGGCGGGGCAGCAGGATCGTATCAGTCATAATGAGAGAGAAAAAACAGTGAGCAAACAGAAAGCAAAAATCGTAGAAACCGTTAAAAACAACGCCGTCAAAAGCGGCGCGGCAATGCGCAGCGGGGCTGCTTCCGCGGCAGATAAAGTGCGCAGCACCTACAGAGACCTGCACCCGAAGAAAAAGCGCGGTGACCGGTACGACGGCAAACGCGTCGATGTGGATGCCATCCATTACGCGATGGTCCATCTGTATAACAACCGCACCGATGCTGAAGTTTTCATTAAGGAAACCTTTGATGTTTCGAAGGTTCTCGCTTACGTGGAAAAGAAGAACCAGGAGGATCCGAGTTTCCCCACCAAACCATGGCACGTCTTTGTCCAGGCGGTGGCGAAGACGATCTATGAACGCCCGATGCTCAACCGCTTCATCTGCGGACGCCGCGTGTACGACCGCAACAAGGTGATCATGAGCTTCATGGTCAAGCAGGAATTCGAAGACGGAGCCGAAGAACTGATGCTGATGGCGAACGCCCGGCCCGAGATGGTGCTCGACGATATGAGCCATCTGATCCTCGGCGATACCAGAAAACTACGCAAGGGAGGAGAGAGTTCGGCGACTGAGAAGATCCTCGATGTCTACAAAAAGATGCCCCGCAGCGGGCAGCGCGCGATCATCGAGACCGTCAAGTGGCTGGATTACCACGGGGTCCTGCCGCCCGACATTATCGAGACGCAGGTCCATCACGCAACGGTACTGATGAGCAACCTCGGCAGCATCAAGTGCGACGCGCCGTACCATCATCTCAACAACTTCGGGACGAACTCCATCGTCTGCACGGTCGGCGAGATCCACAAAGAGCCGGTCTACGATGAGAACGGGGAAGCGCACATCACGGATGTGGTCGATTTCGGTCTGACGCTGGATGAGCGCATCGCGGACGGGTTCTACTTCGCCAAGTCGGTGAAGGTCCTCAAGTACATCCTGGACCACCCGGAGGTGCTGGACAAACCGCTGCAGGAGCCGCTCGGGGTCGAGTTCTAAGGATCGTCTGCGCCGCATCAGATATCAACTATCCGTTATTGCATAGACAGAAAACATATTCATACGAATACACTAGAAATGATTACAAAAACACCTTGGTATAAGACGTATCAGGAAGTCGGCATCCCGGAGCATCTGGATTACCCGGACATGTCGATGTTCCAGCTGATCGAGACCAACGCGCAGGCGTATCCGGACGGGATCGCCTACGAATTCCAGAATACAAAGGTCACCTTCGCAGAATTCATCGCAAAGGTGCACACTTGCGCCAAAGCGCTGCGCGCGCTCGGCATCGCACCGGGGGACCGGGTCACGATCTGCATGCCCAATGCACCGCAGGGCATCCTCATGTTCTACGCGCTCAACCTGATGGGGGCGATCCCGAACATGGTCCATCCGCTTTCCTCGGAAGGGGAAATCGAATTCTATCTGAAGTTTTCGCACAGCAAGGCGGTCCTGGTGCTCGATCTGTTCTACACCAAAGTCGCCGCTGTCGCGGGCAATGCGCCGGAACTGCAGCATATCATCGTGGCGGACATTGCCACGGAACTCAAAGGAGCGCTGCGGCTCGGGTACAGGATGACTTCCGGCCGCAAGATCAATAAGAAGAACAAGAAGGCGGAGAAGATCGCCGGGACGATCTCCTGGACAGACTTTATCGCCAAAGCCGCGTCCTGGACGCAGGATTATATCAAACCGGCACGAGGCGCCGATCCCGGCGCGATCCTCTACAGCGGCGGCACCACCGGCACGACGAAGGGCATCCTGCTCTCCAACCTGAATTTCAACGCGTTGGCGCTGCAGCTGACGGCATTTGTTCCCGGCGTTGCGCCCGGCCAGAAGATGCTGTCTATCATGCCGATCTTCCACGGGTTCGGTCTGGGTGTCGGCATCCACTCGATGCTCGTGCTCGGCGTCACTTGCCACCTGGTGCCCAAGTTCAGTGTGGACACCTATGCAAAACTGCTGAAGACCGTTCAGCCCAACTACATCGCGGGTGTGCCGACACTGTACGAGGCGCTGCTGCGCAGCGACAAGATGCAGGGCGTGGATCTGGCCTGCCTGAAGGGCGTCTTCTCGGGCGGCGATTCCTTGTCGGTCGAACTCAAACGCAAGGTGGACCGGTTCCTCAAGGATCACGGCGCGACGATCGAAGTGCAGGAAGGGTACGGTCTGACCGAATGCGTCACGGCGAGCTGCCTGACCCCGCGCGGGTATTATAAGGAAGGCAGCATCGGCATCCCGTTCTCCGATACGTATTACAAGATCGTCAAACCGAGCACGAAGATCGAAGAGCCCTACGGCCGGGAAGGAGAGATATGCATTGCGGGGCCTTCGGTCATGATCGAATACATCGACAACGAAGAAGAGACCGCCAGTACGCTCCAGTGGCACGAGGACGGCAGACGCTGGCTCCACACCGGAGACCTGGGCATGCAGGATGAAGAAGGCTTTATCTATTTCCGCCAGCGCATCAAGCGGATGATCGTCAGCTCCGGGTACAATATTTACCCGTCGCAGCTGGAAAACATCATCGACGGCAACAAGCACGTCCTGATGAGCGCGGTCGTCGGTGTCCCCGATCCGTACAAAGTCCAGAAGGTCAAGGCGTTCATCGTCCTGAAGAAGGGCGTTTCTCCGACCCCGGAAGTCAAAGCGGATATCGAAGAACACTGCCGCAAGAACATCGCGCACTACGCGCTGCCGTATGAATATGAATACCGCGACAGCCTGCCGCAGACACTGGTCGGCAAAGTGGCGTTCACAGTGCTGGAGAAGGAAGCGCTGGAGGAGGTGTCCGACAGTCCGGAGCAGGATCCGGATGCGCCGAAAAAAGCGGCAAAGGCGCCGAAAGAGCCGAAGGCACCGAAAGAACCGAAGGCGCCGAAAGAGCACAAGGCACCGAAGACCGGGAAAAAGAAGGGGGGAGAAACCCCTGCTCACGGTGAGAAAAACGCTGCGGACAGCGAATAACTGTTGATAAGCTGGCATGGCTTCTATATAGTATAAACACGTCGATAAAAGAAACGCCCCGGGCAAGCGGGGCGAAAAAAGGAGACTTAACATGGACTACGCAAAAGAGTATCAGAAAAAACTGACCACCGCGGAAGAGGCTGTCAAAGTCGTCAAATCCGGGGACTGGGTCGACTACACATGGTGCATGACCCATCCGGTCGCGCTGGATAAGGCGCTGGCTGCCAGAAAAGATGAGCTGACGGATGTCAAGGTCCGCGGCGGCGTCACGATGTGGATGCCCGAGATCGCAAAGGCGGATGATGCCGGTGACCACTTCACATGGCACAGCTGGCACTGCAGCGGTGTGGACCGCAAGGTCATCAAGAAGGGCATGGGCTACTTCGGCCCGATCCGTTACTCTGAGCTGCCCAACTATTACAGGGACAATGTGGCGGACATTGATGTCGTCATGTTCTCCGTTCCGCCGATGGACAGATTCGGCAACTTCAACTTCTCCCTGTCGCCGTCTCACACCGACGCGATCCTGTCCCGCGCGAAGCACGTCATCGTAGAAGTCAACGAGAATCTGCCCTGGGTCTACGGCCTGACGCAGTCGGAAGTCAACATCAAGGACGTGGATGCGATCGTGGAGTGCAACACGCCGCTGGTCGAGATGGGCAGCGCCCCGGCGACCGAGATCGACAAAAAGGTCGCGGAACTGATCGTTCCCGAGATCCCGAACGGTGCCTGCCTGCAGCTGGGCATCGGCGGTATGCCGAATACCGTAGGCAGCATGATTGCAGAGTCCGACCTGAAGCATCTGGGTGTCCATACTGAAATGTACGTCGACGGGTTCGTCGACATCGCTGCGGCTGGTAAGATCGACGGCAGCTGCAAGTCCGTGGACCGCGGCCGTCAGGTTTTCGCCTTCGCGGCAGGCAGCAAGAAGCTGTTTGAGTATGCGGACCGCAACCCGGATGTCATGGGTGCACCGGTCAACTACACGAACGACGTGCATGTCGTTTCCGAGATCGACAACTTCATCTCCATCAACAACGCGGTCGATATGGATATCTTCGGCCAGATCAACTCCGAGAGCGCCGGCACCCGCCATATCTCCGGCACTGGCGGCCAGCTCGACTTCGTCATGGGCGCGTACCTGTCCAAAGGCGGCAAGAGCTTTATCTGCATGTCCTCCACGATGACAGATAAACAGGGCAACGTGAAGAGCCGCATCCTGCCGACGCTGAACCCCGGTTCCATCGTCACCTGCCCCAGAAGCTGCACGCAGTACGTCGTCACCGAGTACGGTATGGTCAATCTCAAGGGCATGTCCACCTGGGAGAGAGCGGAAGCGCTGATCGGCATCGCGCATCCTGACTTCCGTGAACAGCTCATCGCGGACGCCGAGAAGATGAACATCTGGAGACGCTCCAACAAATAAGGGCCATCACAGCAGAAAGAAAGACCCGGGCCGGCACTGCCGGTCCGGGCGAACTATATAGAAAAAGGAATCGCGAAAGACAATGAAAGAGTTCTTAAAGAGGAAGAACATCGTCATCTCAGGGAAGCGCTACGGCATCGATGCCCTCGGCGCAATGGCACAAGGGTTGTTCGCCTCGCTTTTGATCGGTACGATCCTCAATACGATCGGCACGCAGTTTCATATCGGCTGGCTGACGCAGGTAGTCGCTACAGTCGGCGGAGTTGATTACACCGTCGGCGGACTTGCTTCCGCAATGAGCGGGCCCGCGATGGCTATCGCGATCGCGTACGCGCTGCAGGCACCGCCGCTGGTCCTGTTCTCGATGACTGCGGTCGGCTTCGCTGCAAATGCACTGGGCGGCGCCGGCGGCCCGCTCGCCGTACTGTTCGTCGCCATCATCGCGACGGAGTGCGGGAAGGCGGTTTCAAAGGAAACGAAGATCGACATCCTTGTGACACCGATCGTAACCATTCTCATTGGCATCGGACTGTCCGCACTGATCGCGCCGGGTCTCGGCAAACTGGCGTCGTACGTCGGCAATCTGATCATGTGGGCGACCGACCTGCAGCCGTTCCTCATGGGGATCATCGTTTCTGTCGTTGTCGGCATGGCGCTGACACTGCCGATCTCTTCGGCGGCGATCTGTGCGGCACTGAGCCTGACAGGGCTCGCAGGCGGTGCGGCAGTGGCCGGCTGCTGTGCGCAGATGGTTGGTTTCGCCGCCATGTCCTTCAAAGAAAACCGCTGGGGCGGTCTGATCTCGCAGGGCATCGGCACCTCGATGCTGCAGATGCCGAACATCATCAGAAATCCCCGCATCTGGATCGCGCCTACCGTGACGGCGGCGATCACCGGTCCGATCGCGACCTGCCTGTTCAAACTCCAGATGAACGGTGCGCCGATCAATTCGGGGATGGGCACTTGCGGATTCTGCGGCCAGATCGGTGTCTGGACCGGGTGGGTCTCGCCGAGCGAGGCTGCCCTTGCAAGAGGCGCTGAGGCCATCTTGCCCACCGGTTTTGACTGGATCGGTCTGTTCCTGATCAGTATCATCCTGCCGGCTGTCCTGGCACCGCTGATCAACGCGGCGTGCAGGAAGATGGGCTGGGTCAAAGACGGAGATCTGACGCTGGCGGCATAGAGCGCATACAGCCATCTTGTATCGTTGATCAGTCAAAAGAGAAACAGGAAACCCCGGCGATTGGCCGGGGTTTTTCGCGCAAAATCAAGGCTATTTTGAACTATGCATTGCATGTATTTTGTATGTATTATCAGTACATAAATACAACAATAAACCTGCCCAAAACCTATTGTCATACGCTGTGGTCGATGCTACTATGTGCATACAAGAAAGGTCCGCAAGAGAACAGATCAAGGTCCTGCAGAGAGGGGACCGGGATCTGAAAAGGATCTGGGTCCGGAACCGACAGAGAAAGGTCCGGATCAAAAGTGAAACCACCGGGAGGATCCGAAAGCCGAAGAAGGAGCCGGAGGACGCCGGGCAGGGACTGCGGACATTCTGAAAATAAACCGCCCATTGTACGGACGGGAAAGAAAGAAGGTGGAGCCACCGGAAATGCAGAACAAAATCGAACAGGTATAGTACCGGTCGATTTGGAACAAAGATCGCCTTTGCCGGGCACGGAGATGCGCGGAAAGGAAATGGAAAAGTGAAAGCATAAACAAATCTGCCAATACAGAGGACTGATCAGCAAGTGTGTAGTCCGAGCGAATAAAACGCCGGAAAGCAAGTCCAAGAAGCAGACGGAAATGACGGAAACTTTGCCGCAAGGAATCTTTGGAAAGAAGGACCGGTACTATTATTTTGTAAAAAAAGAGAGCCGGCGGCTCTCCTGTGTCCGGCAGCAGCCGGTTTTTTTATTGTTTCAGGCGGATCGCGGCCGCATTGGCATGACCGCTCAGGCCTTCGCCTTTTGCGAGCCGTTCAACGACCGGCGCAAGCTTTTGC